>NZ_DANC01000054.1:54218-77579 GCF_002499755.1 Methanoculleus sp. UBA291
GGCGATACCCAGAGAGGAGCCGTGTCAGAGGTTTGACGCCAGAAATCACTCAATTTTTCTCGGGGAGGCGACAAAACACTCTGAACTATAGGAATTGTCAGCCGCTGGAAACTTTTAGGATGACTTCGTTGACATTCCCGAATCATGGCTTAAAGAAAAGAATTCCAGTACCGATCCAGAACTTATCGATATTTCTGTCTCAAAAAAGGAATTCAACTCAGCATTTGTAATAGATGGAAACGGTCACTATAAGGGCAGGCAGCATAAAGCAGACGAAAAAACCGTTACTCTCAGGATTCCGAAATCAATGTATGCAGCCCTGAATCCCGACCCGGATGTAGTGAATCTGTCTTTTCCCACCCGGCAGTTTGAATTCCCATCAGCAGATATTGGATGAGGGGTGAGGACAATATACTCCTGTACTCGCAATTGTTGAGATCGTCCCAAAGGGGTCTGTAAACCTTTGCTGTATTTGATCGGAGCACTTTGACCCTTAACAGAGGCAGGAATAGGGAAACAGCCTTTCGGCAAAGGTATTTAGGGACAAACTCTATCTTCTGCTACAAACAGACTGTCATCAACGCAATATTGAGGGTGACGCCACATGGAGCCGGTATTTTTCGGCCCGGTCCCTCCTCCCGCCGTTCGGCTCTCGCCCGGCATCTGCGAGGCGGCGGGGGCGGCGCCGACGAAGAGATGAGCGCACGCCGGTCGTCCCGATGGAGGAGGGGCCCAATGCGGGCGGCTCATTCGCCGCACCGGAACGGCGACCCCGGAAGATACGGTACCGTGCAGGGTGCCCGGTCTCTTGCCGGGGAGCAGTCACTTTTATGTGGTCTTCTCCCATTCAGCACTTCCGTGAGGGAGAGATCATGGCAGAGGTACGAAAGTATGTTAACCCGCCCGCCGCCGAAGCGATATGCGAGTTCCGGTTCCCGGGGGACAGCACCTGGGACCTGACCTACCCCGGCATACTCTACAGCCACTTACGGGACGCTTACCCGAAGCGGGACCAGCGCTACGTGCGCGAGGTGGTCATGCTTCTCGGGCCGGAGGGGCTCCGCGAGGAACTCCTGATCGGCGAGCGGTCGATCTTCCTCGCCGAGGACGAGGGATGTGCGGTCCAGGTCGGGCCCCGCCTCCTCTCGGTGAGCTGCCAGAAGCCGTACGTCCACTGGGAAGCGTTCTCGGAGCGGATCATCGGGGCGTTCGACCGGTTCCGTGAGGTCATCAGTACCGACGCTATCGGCACCATGAACCTACGCTACGTCAACTTCATCGAGATCCCCGAGGCGGAGGTGACGCTCTCGGACTACTTTGCCTTCTACCCCACCCTCCCGGCGGACCTCCCGCGGGTCCCGGCAGGGTTCATCACCGGGTGCGAGTTCACGTTCCACGACAACCGCGACAACTGCCGGGTGGAATTCACCGACGCCGTGCCCGGGTCGACGGAACATAACGCATACCTCTTAACCATCGACTACTACCTGACGGGGGAGGGGAGCGTTCCCCCGGACGGGGTGGCCGACTGGCTGGAGATCGCCCACACCCATGTCCGGGATATCTTCGAAGCCTGCATCAAGGACCCCCTCCGCGACCTTTTCACCCCGAGGGCGGAGGAAACGGCGGCGGCACGGTGAGGCGAAAGCGGTGACCACAACCGGCAGGAATAGTCGCTGGACGCTGCCCGACCTCGACGCGGCGGTCCGGCGGTGTCGGGAACAGAACGCCCGGGGCATCCGGTGCATCTTCGCGGCTCTCGGTGAGTATTCCCGGAGCGAGCAGCAGGCCCGGGAGAACCTAGAGCGCTCTTCTGCCGCCGTAGCCGCGATCGACGAGCAGGCTCTGAACGCATCCGTCGCCGTGAAGCTGACCGCGCTCGGTGTGCTCATCGACCGGGGTGCCGTCTACGATTCTCTGCTCCGGCTCGCCTGTGAGGCCCGGGAACGCGGTGTCGGGTTCGAGGTGGACATGGAGGGGCGGGGCCTTGTGGCGATGACGGTGGAGGCCGCCGTCGTCTGTTCCCGGGAGGGGCTGCCGGTGACGCTCACCCTCCAGGCCGCTCTCGACCGTACCCCCGGCGACCTCGAGCGCACCGTCCGCCACGGTCTCCGGCCCCGTCTGGTGAAGGGAGCCTATCCGGGGGATACGAATGACCCCGAAGAGATCCGGCGGCGCTTTTGCGCACTTGCAACTGGGCTTCTCGACCGGGACGTGCCGTTCTCGGTCGGCACCCACGACCCCGACCTGATCGCGTGGCTCGTGCAGGACACGCCCAGAACGGTCGAGTTCGGGTTCCTGATGGGGCTTTCCGACGAGACAAAACACTGGCTTGCAAAAAAGGGCCGGGCCGTCGCGGAGTACGTGCCCTTCGGGGAGGAGGCGGGCGCGTACGTGGCGCGGCGCGAGGCCTACCTTGAGAAACTGGCGGCGGAGGGGAGGTCGCCGGTCCCGTAGCCGGTTCGCGGAGTTAAGTGATGATCCACACGCGGGGAAGCGGTATACTCCTGCACGTCACGTCCCTGCCGTCGACATACGGCATCGGGGATTTCGGTCCGTCGGCATACCGGTTCGTCGAGGTGCTGGCGAAAGCCCGGCAGCACTACTGGCAGATCCTGCCGCTCAACCCGACATGCCCGGCGTCCGGCAACTCCCCCTACAGCAGCCCGTCTACATTCACCGTAAACACGCTCCTCATCAGCCCGGAGATGCTTGTCCGGGACGGTTTCCTCGGACGGAACGACCTGGAGCCGATGCCCGACTTCCCCGAGGGGCGGGCCGCCTACGAAGCGGTCGCCTGGTACCGTGAACGGATATTCTCGATCGCTTACGAGCGGTTCCTCCACACGGGGCCAGACAGGAGGTATGAGGGGTTCTGCGACCGGGCAGGGTGGTGGCTCGACGAGCACGCGCTCTTTGTTGCGCTCAAAGACCACTTCCGCGGACAGGAGTGGAGCCAGTGGCCGGAGGAGGTCCGGACCCGGCAGCCGGAGGCCCTCGACGATATGCGCAAGCGACTCGCGGACGGCGTCCGGAAGGAGAAGTTCCTCCAGTACCTCGCCGACCGGCAGTGGTCGGCCCTCCGCCGGTACTGCACTGCGCGGGGTATCCAGGTCATCGGTGACATCCCGATCTACGTTGCCTACGACAGCGTCGACGTCTGGGCGAATCCCGGGATATTCCAGCTGGACGAAGACCTCCGCCCCACCGTGGCGGCGGGGGTGCCTCCCGATGTCTTCAGCAGGACCGGACAACTCTGGGGGAACCCGGTCTACGACTGGTCCGCGCTCAGGGAGCAAGGCTACGCCTGGTGGATGAGCCGGATCGCCCGTTCCGGAGAACTCTATGACCTCTTCCGGATCGACCACTTCCGGGCGTTCGCCGATTACTATACGGTTCCCGCGACCGATACGACGGCCGAGCACGGCACCTGGGTTGAGGGGCCGGGGGCCGACTTCTTCGAGGCGCTCGCCCGGCGGACTCCCTGCTTCTCAATCGTCGCCGAGGACCTGGGGGCGAACACCCCGGCCGTGCAGGGGCTCCTCGACCGGTTCGGGTTCCCGGGGATGAAGGTTCTCCTCTTTGCGTTCGGCGAGGGCCTCCCGGGGAGCGCCCATATCCCCCATAACTATGTTCCGAACCTCATCTGCTACACGGGGACGCACGACAACAACACGGCCCGGGGGTGGTTTGAGGAGGAGGCGTCGGAGGAGGATAGGAAGCGGTTTTATGCCTACATCGGCCGGGAAGTGGCGGCGGAGGAGGTCCACCGGGAACTCGTCCGCCTCGCGATGACCTCGGTCGCCCGGGCATGCATCGTCCCCATGCAGGACGTCCTCGGGCTCGGCGCCGCGGCGCGGATGAACTACCCATCGGTCCCGGAAGGGAACTGGGAGTGGCGGATGACGCCGGAGGAGTTTGAACGGGCTCCGTTCGAGTGGCTCCGCGGGCTTGCGGAGCTTTCGGGGCGGGGGTGATCGGCTGTGACTCCGGGCAGGAGGGCTTCCCCAGAGCCATGCCCCGAGACGGGGCCACCGGTATCACCGTTGGGGAAGGGAGCCGCGGGACCGGGTGTGTAGTCTCTCTGGGCGAGAGCGGCCGTCTTTGCTCCTGTGGGGCTGGCGGTCCTCATCAGGGTCCTACGGCTCCCGACGAACCGGGATCGATAGGCCGGGAAGCAGTTACCCGGAGGAGAGACAACTCTGCCGAATACCGTCTTCCGCCCCCAGAGGGGGCCCGGCCCCGGTTGTCCGGGAAGTCCGTCCGCCGATCTAGTACCTCGAAGTCAGCACCTCAAGTTCCTCCCGGACGGTCCTTCGGACCATCTCTTCGATGGCGGTGTAGTCGCGCTTTGCCTTCTCCTGCTTCTCGAGCAACTCTTCCATCTTCATGATCCCGAGGGAGAGGTTCTTCCCGTACTGCAGGGCAACCTCCAGCGCCCCCTCGTCGATCCGGACGACTTTCGACATGAAAAAAGGTTCTGCGAGGTCAGATATAAATGTTACAGTTTTGTTACAGGCGGAGCAAACCTGTTACGGATCTGATACGTAGAAAGCATGGGCGGTTACAGAATTGTTACACCGTTTAGGGGTTCTGTAACATTAACGTAACATAGTGCTCTCATGAGAATCCCTACGGGAGATCCCTTATTTTTTCGGCCAGAGTTCCCTTACCAGGTCACCCGTGCCATCCAACATAAACCGGATCTGAGTGTATCTTGCTATGGTCTTACAGTAAAACAAGGACTGCACCTAATTCTCTCACATGAAATCGCAGAGTTAGTGTAAGACGTTGTCCCAAAAGGATCTGCGAACCTCTGCTACGCCCCACGTGGCACACTTGTGTGCAATATCTTAACCATTTAAACCGTAAATGAGGGCAGAATGTGGAAAAGGGTTTGCCCTGATATCGTCTCGCGGGGAACGACTGCCGGTACGGCCCTCCCGTCAAAGGGTTTTGGGGACGACCTCTAACTTTACTATCCAATATAGAAAAACAGTTTACACCAAACACTACAACGTCTACCACTGATATAAATGGGGCTTGCAGCCTTCGTTCAGGGGCCATTTGAACTGATCCGGTTGAATAAAAAGATGTATTTATATTAATGATAATCCGAGTTCTTCTGCCCTTCTTAGTGCATCCGTGTGTAAAATATCACCTTTCTCTACAACGGATGGAACTAACAGATGAGCAAGGTCAGTCCATTTCTGATAGGATGCGATAAGCCCATAGGTCCTGACCAAACCATCAAAATCAGCCTCTTCTGTAGTCTCGGCACAAGCAAGTAAAATGCTTTCTTTGATATTGCTCTGTCTCCCGCCGATCAGCAACGCATACATTTTATCTAAAGCCGCTTTAAGTTGCGCCGGAAAGGTAAACCAATACATAGGTGTTGCAAGAACGAGGACATCGCTTTGTTCCATAAGCGGAGCCAGCGTATTGAAGTCGTCTCTGAATACGCAGGCGTCTCCTTTGGAGTAACACTCGTTACATGCTTTACAGCCATTGATTTTCTTTAAACCGGTTTCATACTTTGTTACTGCATGTCCGGCGGCCTGCGCTCCTTTGATAAACGCATCCGCCATTAAGTCGCTGTTGCCCCCTTTTCTGGGACTGCCTGTAAGTACTAAAATTTTTTTACTCATGTTAAATTCTTACATCAGCTTTTCATATATTCTTCTTGCTTTAGGTGCCAGTATTTACGATCCTCTTCCGTGATAGATCGTAGCACTTTGCAAGGATTTCCAGCTGCAATAACACCGCCTGGAATGTCTTTTGTCACCACAGCGCCAGAACCGATCACCGCATTGCTGCCTATAGTAATGCCGGGATTAATTACAGTATTTCCGCCGACCCATACGTCATCGCCAATGGTAACAGGCTTTCCGTATTCAAGACCGGTTGACCGTACTTTTGCGTCAATGGGGTGCGCAGCAGTATAAACGCAGACACGAGGACCAAAGAAAACCTGATCGCCGATGGTCACAGGACATACATCAATAATGATGCAGTCGTAATTAGCATAGAAGTTTTTTCCCACAAAAATATGACAGCCGTAGTCGCAATGAAAAGTTGGTTCAATACAGATATTTTCGCCGGTTGAACCAAATAACTCTTTTAAATAGGCGATACGCTTGTCAAACTCATCTTCATTCGTTTGATTAAACAGGCGAATCAGGCGTCTTGCATTTTTATTAATCTGTGCCAGTTCTTTGTCCCCTGCGGTATACAATTTGCCTGAAAGCATTTTTTCTTTTTCTGTCATAATCAATTTCCTTTTTAATTGACACTAAAATAAGGATAGCGTATATTATTAGTCAACGACGTACATCCAAGATATATACTAATTTTTGCATATGGTCTTCCAACAAAACGAGGACTGTAGCACACCAGGGGAAAATCCTCCGGTATTTGTCTGCCCTCATCGTGAGCAACAGCCTCCTTTGGCCGTTAAGCAACGGGCGGAGGTCCCGCACGATGTCCGATACAAGCAACTGACACCCGACGATTCTCCCCGGAATATAAGGCATACCTAAATCACCTCTGGTGGCGGCGATAACTGCTTAATGCCTATTCCGAAAGTAATTGAATCTGCCTGGGTAAAGATTGTGGCCGGGCACTCCACCACCGTGATAGGCCGGTCTTTATCTCCTCATCGCCCCCGTCAGCGTTCGTGACCCTGAGTTTTGCCGAGTAAACGCCGACTTCGTCTAGGTGTGGGAGGATCGTACGTCCGATCAAGTAGGGCATAGACATTTTAAAGGCACGAAAGGGGGTTGGATCAGTATAACCCCTTTCCTAGTTCCGGGACCGCCGGGATGTACTGGAAGAAGGTCCCGGTCTCGTCCTCCCCTTCCACGGTTCCGTGGACGTAGTAGGCCGGCTTGAGGTAAGGCTGCTCGTCCCGTGGAGGACTGGCATAGTAGCAGAGCTTGGCCTCGTCGACGACCGCCTTCTTCGGCGAACCTACCGTGGTGACGACCCCGGTCTGTTTGAGCTCCTCGATCGCCTCTTCAGGAGAGAGGATCGGGAACTCTTTGTAAGGCTCGGCGTCGCGCCAGCGTTTGCCGACCTTAAGGACATCCCCGCCCCCGCCGACCGTGACGTAGATCCCGCTTCCAGCCGTGGGATAGCCGCTCAGGGTGCCGGTGAAGAGGACTCTGGTGTCTTTGTATGTTTGAACGGACGTATCATCCGTGCTATTTAAGAAGAAACCCTCGCCGTGCGATATACTTGAAAAGACTGCTCCTTCGGGCATGAGCCCGTGGGAAGTGAGGAATGACTCGGCGATCTTCCGGCACTCCTCGTCGGTCGGGAGGTTTTCGGGACGGTCCCGGGGGTCCACCCCGGAGTGGCGGTCAGCCCATGTGTAGGTCATATACCCGCCTTCCTTCTCAATATCAAACGTATAGGGATCGTCGTTGGTATAATACGATAGTGTATCCTCCTCAAGTGATCCGGTCATCCCGAACTTCTCCGCCATCTTCAGGGCGTCGTCCTTCGTTATGGTGGAATTGACTGTCCTGTAGACCATTGCCTGCCCGGAGTATTTGGGAAGGGCGATAGCAGAGGTGATCTCGGGAACCTTCTGTACACCATACGGTCCAGCGATCTCCAGTCCCTCATGTACGTCTTCATCCTCCTCTTGCGGGTACCCCACTGGTAATAGTGCCGTCCCGGCAACGAGCAGCAGGAGGACGGTAAATCCGATTGCAATCTGTTTCCCTACCATATCTACACCTCCCATTCACATGGATCTATTTTGTACTGGAAATCCAGCGGATCACCGGGCGGATTAATCGACGACCCATACCCGTAAATATGGTCGTTGAGGCAATCAGGCGTGCTCAAATCTCCGTCGATGTCCGCGGCAAGAATCGCTGACCGTAGAGTGCCGTCATTCGGGACCACGTACTGATCCGTGGCCGCAGACCATGCCTGCCAGATGGTTTTTCCGCGCATCAGTTGTTGGGCGAAATACCATCCCATATCTGGATGATTGCCCCCGATTGTGTCGAAGCTGCATATGGAATGGAGCCCCTCGAAGGCAGGCCCCCAGTACTCCCTGCACGTCGATGCATTCAGGGTGTTGCACGATCCGAGGACAATCCAGTCGGTCTTCGTGTTGCCCCAGCGCGCCTCGCTGTAGTTCAGGTCATAATCGTCGGCGGCAGTCCCGAAGACGAACCCGCCCTCCCATCCGTGTCCCGTGAAGTAGGCCAAGTGCGTGTTGTCGATGTAGTCCGAATCAACCCCGCCGAAGGCCGGGTCTTTCCAGTGCCGTTCCATCGCGGCGGCGTTGCCGTTGATAAACTGGCCGGTCCACAAACTCGACCCGTCGAGCGTGTCGTAGAAGCCTTGGGCCTCTTCCTCGGCGCTGGGAAGGGGGTTTTGCATGCCGTGATAGTCGCCCACCCATTCGGCGCAGAAGGAATACGTCCGGTAGTACGAGCGGAACAGGGTTCTCTCTTCCGTCATGTACACCAGGTAAGCCTTCCCCGGGAACATCAGGCGCTGGTCGCTGGTATCCCCGGTCGAATCTCTGACAAAGGCGGTTTCGTATTCCTGCAACCCGGCATCCCAGCCCTTTGCCTCCGACCACGCGTTCCCAAGGGAAATGAGCGTGTCCCGTGCACATTCCTGGCTCAAACCATAGAAGCCGACGAAGTTCCAGCCTTCGTCGAGGTCTTTTGTAACTGTCGGACGTATCTGGGGGTCTTCGAACTGGAGGGTGATCTCGTGATACCCGTCCGAGTAGATTATGTATCCTTCAAGCGGCCGGATTTCATCCTGCGCCGTCAGGATTACCGTCTGGCCGTTTTCGAACCTGTATCCCCTGACCGCGGTACCGAAGTCCGGGAAGACCGTACCCGCCGTATTGTGTCCGGATGTGAGATAGTAGGGCGTCGAGACGAAATTCTTCCCTTCGCGCAGGATCAGGGTGTTCGGCGATGCAAAGGAGGGGGTCGGATTCATCACGGTCTGGTCCGAGGTGACGGTGATGAGGGGCTGGGCGCTGATATTGCATCCGTAGGCATTGCTGACGTTCAGCGTTACCGTGTAGGTGCCGGCGCTGCTGTAGATGTGTGTCGGGTGCTGGTCGGTACTGGTGCCGGTATCGCCGAAGTCCCACGCCCAGGAGGTCGGGCTGCCGGTCGACATGTCGGTGAACTGAACGGTAAGAGGAGCGGCGCCGCTCGTAGGGGAGGCGGTAAAGTCTGCAATTGGGGGAGTGGCCCCCAGAACGGAGATGTCGTCCCAGTAGGAGGCGACACTACCCGGCCCGCTCGTCTTGCTGGCATCCGCCCGGATCTCAAACGTATACGTCGCTGTCGGATCGGGGACGGCCTCTGTTATTTGTGCGTAAGGGTGATTCTGGCAAGCTCCGGGGTATTGAGCAGAGGAGATGGAATAGATCTGATTACTCCCTATCGAAGTTTCAAGCTCCCAGGCAGTACCGGACGGTGCGTGCCCGTCGAATCGCCTCCAGAACGTCACGTTTTCGGCGCCTTGAAAATCGACGTTTTGTCTGGCGATTGCATACGAAGAGGTGTGGCTGAGCGTGTCGACAGCAACCTTGAGGCCATAGGTGCCGGAATGCGCCCTCGGAAGTCTCCCGTAACATCCCGCGACGGTCCCGGATGTAATCTCAACATATCCCTCCGCAGAGGTTAACGTATTCCATCCAGTCA
This sequence comes from Methanoculleus sp. UBA291, assembly GCF_002499755.1. Taxonomy (NCBI): domain Archaea; kingdom Methanobacteriati; phylum Methanobacteriota; class Methanomicrobia; order Methanomicrobiales; family Methanomicrobiaceae; genus Methanoculleus; species Methanoculleus sp. UBA291. The sequence continues at coordinate 63,914 of NZ_DANC01000054.1, forward strand.
AATCACCGGTCTCGAACCCTCCATTGATCACCCTCTCCGTAGGGTCGATCGTCAGCGGATACCTCGCGGATTCAGGGATGCCGGTGATGGTGATGGTCTTTTCATCCGTATTCAGGGTATACTCGAGATCGTACCTGATCCCGTCTGCATCGGTACAGTACGGCCGTGGAAGAACGACGGTCTCCGCCCCGTTGATGGAGATGACCAGGTTGCCGTAGTTGTCCCGGGCGATCTCCCACGTGGAGTCCTCCGCCGGTTCTGTGTGCCGGTAGGTCCTGATCTCGGTTCCGTTTTCAGTGCAAGTTTCGTTCTCGCTGCATGTTCCGTTTTCAGTGCAAGTTTCGTTCTCGCTGTCGGTTCCGTCTCCATCGCAGATCCGCTCCTCAGTCATCCAGTCGGTCAGCCCGATCTCGTACCGGTACGAGACGTTCCCGGGGCGGTCTAGGACGATAGTCTCCTTCAGGAGGGACTCATAGACCTCATACGTCATCCGGCTTTCATCACCGGTGTACGTGACGGTGTTTTCTGCGAGGTCGGGAGCGGCGGTGAACGTTGCTTCGCGTTCAAAAGAGTCGTCGTCGGGAAAGGTGACGGTCGGGTACGTCCGCACGAAGAGGCGACCCCATTGCGCCTCGACGCCGCCGTCGGCGAACCGGATGCCGGCGGTCTCCGACAGGGGGACGACGATCCCTTCGCCCGGGATGGCTACCGCAACATCGCGTTCCGTCACATCCCCACAGGCGGCGAGCGGGTTTGCAGACGCACTTGCTGTGGTCGCCAGCAGCGAGGCGGCGAGAAAGAACAGGAAGATTCTACGTAGTTTGATCATCACGATGCCCCCGCGACACGCGCGATGATCTGCCCCACGACGATATTGGAACATCCGGCCAGTCCGAGCGACTGCAGGTGGCGAACTTCGTCATCCCCTGCATGACACCGGTAACAAGGGGCTCCCGACTGCAGATCATATTGATTCATTTTCATACTCAATTCCACCGTCGAATATGTCCCGCCTCAAATTGCAATATCACTCCCCTCAAAGGGCAAATTTTACTGAAAGTTCAAGGTATGGAGAATAACGTATAGCCATGGGATACTATATATGTTTGATCATTTTCTCCGGGGGGAATAGAGGTATAGGAGTCTCACTCAATCCAATCCAGTTAAGGTTCGAGTCGGCACGGCCGTGCCGACCCTGCTGCAGGAAGTATGACAGTTTTGAGGTATTTTCTGGCAATGCCAAGATCGGGAAAGACACCTCAAAGCGATAAAGGAGGACAGAGAATTATGCGGCCGTCCGCTCCCGGCAGACGAGGGCCGTCAGTGCCTAAAAGAGGAACGGGACGAGAGAGGCCGCCGCCATCTCTGTTCGTGCGCCTGTTTCCGGCGAGCCGTGCGCGGGGGCTCTCCCGGGTCCCGGTGCACCGAGCCGGCTCGAAGGGCATCCGTTATCCGTCTATTTCCCGTAGCGCCTGGATGGCCGCGGGCGTTCAGGGGGCACCCCCAGCCGGTGCCGCCGGCACCCGGTAGGTCCCGCCGACGACGTTCTGCGGGTTCCCGGAAAAGAACGCCTCTATATTCTCGACGCTTGTAGCGATGATCCGCTCGACCGCACCCCGCGTGTTGAAAGCGTTGTGCGGCGAGAGGATCGCCCGGTCCGAGTGCAGAATGGCGAAACTCGCGAGCGCGTCCCGGAGTTCGTCTGCCGACGCCTCGTCCGGCCCCTGGAACTCCTCCTCGATCCAGACCTGCTCCCCCTCGAAGGTATCGAGCGCGACCCCGCCGAGGCGGCCCTCGCGGAGAGCGTCGGCGACCGCCCCCGTGTCCACCACGCCGCCCCGGGAGGTGTTGATGAGGAGCGCGGAGTTCTTGACCAGCCGCAGCCGGGCGGCGTCGATCAGGTGGTGGGTGGCCTTCGTGTAGGGGACGTGCAGACTGATGACGTCCGCTTCCCGTAGCAGGTCGTCGAGATCCAGATAGCGGACTTCGTATTCTTTCGTAAGATCCGGGTTCGGCCGCAGGTCGTAGGCGATCACCTCCATATCCGCCCCGTGGGCGAGGCGCGCGAGGTGCGACCCGATATGCCCGGTGCCGATCAGGCCGAGGGTCTTTCCTGCGAGGTCCATCCCCGTAAGTTCGGTCCTGGTGAAGTCGCCCCGCTCCACTCGCGCAAACATCGGCCTGAATCTCCGGGCAAGAGCCAGGATGAGCCCGAACGCAAACTCCGCCACGGTCGTATCGCCGTAGTGCGGCACGTTGCAAACGGCGATGTTCCTCTCCCGGCATGCGGCGATGTCGATATGGTCGAACCCGGTGGACATGACGGCGATCACCTTGAGGTCCGGCAGCAGGGTCAGGACCTCACGGGTGACGTGCGACGAGACGAAGACCCCGATGCCGTCGGCGTCGCGGGCAAGCGACGCGTTCTCCTCCGTGAGCGGTTCAGGGTAGAGGACGGCGGCGTAGCCGCGCTTACCGGCAAAAGCCCCCTGGATCATCTCCTGCTCGTGCTCGTCGAGACCGAAGAAGACCACTTTTACCACAGACGCATACCCCCTCACTCCCGGGAGGCGATGTAGGAGGCGATATCGACCATCCGTTTCGCATATGCGGACTCGTTGTCGTACCAGACCAGGACCCGGGCCATCTTTCCGCCGACGACGTTCGTGATCTCGCCGTCGACGATCCCGGAGTGCGGATCGCCGACGATGTCGGCCGATACGATCGGGTCCTCAGTATACGCGAGGAACCCCTTCATCCGCCCCTCGGCGGCTTTCTTCATCGCCGCGTTCACCTCATCCCGGGTTACGTCCCGCTTCAGTTCCGCAACGATATCGATGACCGAGCCGTCGGGAACCGGGGCCCGGATCGCTACCGCGTCCATCTTCCCGATAAGTTCCGGGATGGTGCGGCAGGTAGCTGCGGCGGCGCCGGTCGACGTCGGGATCAGCGAGACGGCCGCGGCCCGTCCCCGACGCGGTTTCTTTGCGGCCCGGTCGATAAGCGCCTGAGAAGCAGTGTAGGCGTGGACCGTTATCGCCATCAGGTGTTCGACGCCGAATGCATCGTTGAGCACCTTTGCCGCCGGCGCAAGCGCGTTGGTCGTGCAGGAGGCGTTCGAGATGACGATATGCTTTGCAGGATCGTAGGACTCCTCGTTGACGCCGAGCACGACCGTTACATCCGCGTCGGACGACGGCGCGCTGATGACGACCCGCGACGCCCCGGCATCCAGGTGCTTTGCGGCGCCCTCCCGCCTGGTGAAGCGCCCCGTGCACTCGAGCACGATCTCAACGCCGAGGTCCTTCCACGGGAGGCGCGCAGGCTCCTTCTCGTGCAGCACCCGTATCTCCTTCGACCCGAACCGGATATGGTCCGCGCCGGGCTCGATCGGGAAGGGCGCCCGTCCGTAGACCGAGTCGTACTTCGTCAGGTACACGAATTGATCCGTCGTGATCAGGTCGTTGATCGCGACAATCTCGATGTTTCCCGGGGGGTCGGTCAGGTAATTGCGGAGGACCTGACGCCCGATCCGCCCGAACCCGTTGATGGCAACCTTCTTCATCGTTCTTCCCTCCTCTCGGAGAGGATGCCCCTCAACAGGACAGTATATATGATCTTCCCCTGTCGCCGGAAGACCCCGCTTCCGGCTACTTTGTCCCTGCCTGCCGGGCCACGCCCCGCGCGGCCGCCGCAACCTCCTCCGGGTCGCCCAGGTAATAGTGCCTGACCGCATTCAGGCCATCGTCCAGTTCGTAGACGAGCGGGTAGCCGGTAGGGATGTTCAGGCCAGCAATCTCATCGTCCGGGACTCCGTCCAGATGTTTGACCAGGGCACGAAGGCTGTTTCCGTGAGCGGCGACCATGACGGGTTTTCCTGCCGCAAGGCTCCCGACGATGTGGCTCTCCCAGCAGGGAAGCACCCGCAGAAGCGTGTCATGCAAGGATTCGGTCGCAGGGAGACTCGTCGGGTCCAGGTCGGCGTAGCGGGGGTCGAACCGCGGGTGCCTCGGGTCGTCCCACGCGAGCGGCGGCGGCTGCACGTCGTATGCCCGGCGCCAGAGGTGCACCTGCTCCGCACCGTACTTTGCCGCGGTCTCCTGCTTATTCAGGCCCTGCAGGGCGCCGTAACTCTTCTCGTTCAGCCGCCACGACCGATAAACCGGGACGTACATGAGGTCGAGGTCGTCCATAACGATCCAGAGCGTCCGGATGGCCCGTTTCAGGACGGAGGTGTAGGCGACACGGAACGTATACCCGCCGTCCCCGAGGAGTTCCGCCGCCCGGTGAGCCTCCTGTATCCCGTGGGGCGAGAGGTCCACATCGGTCCAGCCGGTGAACCGGTTCTCCCTGTTCCAGAGGCTTTCGCCGTGCCGTAAGAGGATCAAGTCTACCATTGTATTCTTCCCCTATTCCGGTATGGTCTCCACCCCGGATAAATACCCTGCACATATGGAACCATCGAGCCTCCCGGGCGGCGGTCCCGTCCGGGAGCCCTCGATTATCGGTATAATCGCCCGGTTCAGTGAACCGGACACGTATAGGTTCGATTTTTTTCGTAGTTTACCATTCATTTATCTTTCATTCCCGCTCATATGCTGTTGTATGGCACCGAACAGAAGGAACAGAAACACCATCCTTGCGGGGGCATCCCTCGTCGCCATCGTCGTGGCGGCAATCGTCACCGCGGGATGCATCTCGGGCACGTCAACGCCCGGGGGAGTTGCCGGGCTCACCGGGACCTCCTGGGCCCTCGACTCGTACCTCGCCGAGAACGGTACGCTCGTCCCGGTCCTGCCGGGAACGGAGGTCACGGCGGCTTTCGGCACTGACGGCAGGGTCGGCGGATCGGCCGGGTGCAACAGTTACGGCGGAAACTACAGCCTTGACGGTACGGCCCTCTCGGTCTCCTCGCTTGTCCAGACGCTGAAACTCTGCGAGAAGCCGGAGGGCATCATGGAGCAGGAGGCACGGTTCATGGACCTCCTCGGCTCGGCGGCGGAATGCCGGATCGAGGACGACCGGCTGGAGATTGTCGACTCTGCCGGAGCGACGACGCTCGTCTTCGTGAAGGGGCCCGCACCCGCGGCGCTCGCCGGGACGTCATGGACGCTCGTAAGCCTCGCCGGTGAGGACGGCACCATGGCCCCGGTCCTTGCCGGCACAAACGTCACGGCGGCTTTCGGCACCGACGGCAGGGTCGGCGGATCGGCCGGGTGCAACCGCTACGGCGCGAACTACACGACGGACGGCGCGAGCCTCACTATCGAACCGGCCGTAAGAACCGAGATGTACTGTAGCGAACCGCCGGGCATCATGGACCAGGAGGACCGCTACCTTGCGCTTCTTGCGGAAGTTGCCTCTTACCGGGTGGAGCGGGTGACGGCGGACGGCGAGAGAGTCCCCCTCGTTGAGACCGTCTCCTCGTGGATGGAGAGCGACCGACTGGTCCTCACGGACAGCGAGGGCGCCGACCTCCTGGTCTTCGAGCGGGCCGCCCGGACGCCGGACCTCCCGCTCGTCGGGACGGACTGGGTGCTCGACGCCTACAGCACCGGGGGAGATGCGGTCTCCTCGGTGATCGCCAACACCACGGTCACCGCGAAGTTCGCGGCCGACGGGGCCGTCACCGGCAGCGCCGGGTGCAACCACTACGGCGGAAATTACAGCCTCGACGGCGCGAACCTCTCGGTCTCCTCGATCTACAGCACCCTGATGTACTGCACGACGCCCGGCGTCATGGAGCAGGAGGGGAAGTACCTGGGCCATCTTGAAAACGTCTCCTCCTACCGGGTTGAGGGCGACCGGCTGACCCTCACGGACGCGGCGGGCGCCGACCTGCTCTTCTTCGTGCAGGCACCGGAGGTACCGCAGGCATCCCTGACCGGAACGGAGTGGACGCTCGAGTCCTACAGCCTTGACGGTGAATCGGTCTCCTCGGTGATCGTCGGGACCACGGTCACGGCGGCCTTCAGCGCCGACGGGAACCTCACCGGCAACGCCGGATGCAACAGTTACGGGGCCGACTACCGCCTCAACGGCACGAGTCTTACGGTCTCGCCGCCCATCAGCACGAAGATGTACTGTAACGATCCTGAGGGCGTCATGGAGCAGGAGAGCAAGTACCTGACCCTCCTCACAGGCGTCTCATCCTACCGGGTAGAGGGAAACCGCCTCCTCCTCACGGATGAGGCAGGCACCGGCCTGCTCATCTTCATCTCGACGCAGCCGAACGATGCCTGACGGGAAGCGCGGGTTCGGTCCTCTCCCGGAAGGCCGATTCCCCTCTTTTCCAGTTTCGACCTCCTGAGGCGGACGCCCCTCCCATAGAACCCCGCCCGGGGCCGCCGCGGCGGATCGACGCCGCATCCTTCTAACCATTCGGGAGAAAGGGGTTGAACCAATCTCGATGCAAATGAGTTATCTTTTCTCCTCTCGCTTCCTACGCCTACCCGTGGCACAGATAGGCGGAGGCGGGCACGACATACTCACATGGGCCGCTCTCTTGATCATCGTGGCGGCATGTCTCATCTCGGTCGGATTCCCCGGCGCTATGGAGACGCCGCCCGACGATCCCGGCCGGGTCGCCGAACCGCTTGCGGGGACGGCATGGAGCCTCACCGCATTCCGTGCGGATAACGGGTCCATCGTCGCGCCCCTCTCCGGGGCGGAACCGTTCATCATCTTCGGCGACAGCGGCACGCTCTCGGGGTCCGCCGGGTGCAACCTCTACTCCGCCTCCTACCGGATCGCCGGCTCAACGATCTCGGTGATACCGACCGACGTCACGGTGGCCCACCCCGCCGCAGAACTGGACCTCACGCAGCAGGAGAGCCGATACCGGGAACTCCTCGTTGCGGCGGCCTCCTACCGGGTCGAAGGCGACCTGCTGGTGCTCTCCGGGCCGTCGGGTAAAGACCTGCTCGTCTTCTCGCGGGACGGGCAGCCCGCGAGCGCGCCGCTGCTTGAGACGGAGTGGCGGCTCGATCACTACAGCATCGGCGGCGGCAGCGCCGTCGCGTCGCCGGTCCCCGGCACCAGCGTCACCCTGGTCTTCGACGACGACGGCACGCTCTCGGGGTCCGCCGGGTGCAACGCCTACTCGGCGCCGTATCAACTCAACGAGACCGGGATCACCGTAGAACGGATCATTGCCACGAAAGCCGCCTGCAACGAGCCCGCCGGGGTCATGGAACAGGAGGCCGCCTACCTGACCCTCCTCCGGTCGGCGGCGGGCTACCGGATCGTCGGGGATACCCTCGCGGTCATCGACGGCAACGGCAGGGCGATCCTCTTCTTTACGGCGGAGGCGTGAGCGTCAGCTTCACCGTAACTTCAGATGAAAAAAAAGTGCTATGCCGAATACGGCCGCCCGGCCTCCTGCCCCTCTGCCGGGAGGGAGCAGTGCTGCTGGACAAAGATCCAGGCGTGACCGGTCCCCCGGAGCACCGCCGTCAGCCGCCTTTTCTGGGTCTCTTCGACACCGGCGGCGACGATACGATAGACCGCATCGGCCAGGACCCAGGCGACCGTCCCCTCGGCACCGATGTGAACGTCAAAGAACTCCAGAGAGAGCGTCTCCGACCGCGCAAAGTCACGCTCAAGGCGCCGCCGGTAGGCCTCCCTGCCGATCACCGTCCCGCCGGTCCCGAAACCCCGAAAATCGAGATCGGTAAGCGCCATGACGCCGTCGAGATCTTTTCTCCCCATAGCCTCGGCCATCCGCCGGAGCACCGCCAGAATCTGGTTTTGTGTCTGTTCGCTGACCTGCATGAGAAATACTCTCGCCGACAAGAAGATACCCTTTTCTCACCGGCAGGGCTGGTCGGCGTCGGTGCGGTCCCGGCCCGTCGAGCGGAGATACGTCCGGAACGCCGGCGACCGGACGGCCCGGATGAGGGCGGCAACACCGTCGTCCGCGACATGCTCCCTCCCGACCACCAGATCGCACGACTCGTAGCCGAGCGGGGTGAACCGGAGCCCCGCTTCCCGCGCCAGGCGGGCCGGGCAAACGCCTGCGTCGGCGGTTCCGTTGCCGATGGCCGCAACAACCGCACCGTGCGTCCGCACCTCGTGTTCGTATCCCGCGACACTCCCGGCATCGACGCCCCGGCGGTCCAGCCATTCATCAAAGAGCGTTCGCGCCGCCGTTCCCTTCGGGCGGTTGACGAACCGCAGCGACGTAAGGCTATCGTCGGCATCAAGGGGCCCGGCTGAAGCGATCCCCAGTTCCTCCCGGGCCACCTGCACCCGGAGGAGGTCCGCGCCCGGCAGGTACCGGAGCACCTGATCGTTCCATGCCGCATCGGTCTCCGGAAGAACGACCGAAGCGGCATGGCAGGTGTCCGCCCGCAGGGCCAGCACCGCTCCAACCGTTGAGGCGTTGCAGCAGTGGAGCAGGTAGCCGTCATCCGAGAGAATGTTGCCGAGTTCGACGAGGGCGGGATCGCGCTGGCCGACGCAGACGAGCGTCCGGGCGACCGTGGCCGGCGGAACGGTAAGCCGGACGCGCACCTCCTCGCCCGCCTCGATCCCCTCGCGCTCGGCAGGGATGTGGAGGTAGCCGTTTGCCCGGACCACCGCCATCTGGATGCCGCCGCCCCGGGGATGCGGGGTCGCCCAGAAGGTGCCGGAGACCTGTCCGACCGAGACCGGGACGAACTCGTCGAACCCGAGGTCCGACGCCAGTCGCCGCGACAGCCGGACGTCCAGGTCCGTACCCGGGAGCGGCGAGAGCCCCCACCATGCAAGCAGGGCCCCGGCAACCTCCCGGAGAACGGTCTGTGCGGCGACGGGGTATCCGGGCATTCCCAGGACCGGTTTGCCGTCGACGTTCGCAAGCAGCACCGGTTTCCCCGGCCGGACCGCGATGCCGTGAAAGACGATCTCCCCGAGCGCCTCGACGACGTCCCGGGAGAAGTCCCGGGTGCCGGCCGAAGAACCCGCCGAGAGGATGACGAGGTCGTTTTCGCCGATCGCCTCTTCCACCGCCTCCCGGATTCGGTCCGGGTCGTCGGGAACGATCCCGTAACGGCGGCAGGTCGCTCCCATCCGGGTGAGGTAGGCCTCCGCCATGAGGGTGTTCGTCTCGATCGTCTGGCCGGGCGCGGGTGCTGCACCCAGAGGGACGAGGTCGCTCCCCGTCGGGACGATACCGACCCGGACCGACCTCACGCACACCCGGGATATGCCGTAGGTCGCGAGCGCGCCGATATCGAACGGCCGGACCCGATGGCCTTTCGGCAGGACCAGTTCGCCGGCCCGGATATCCTCGCCTGCATGCCGGACGTTCTGGCCGGGCGCGGCGGACTTCCGAACCCGGGGTATGCCGCCCTCGTCCCAGGTATCCTCGATCATGACGACGGCATCAAACGAAGGCGGGATCACGTCGCCGGTGTTGACCCGGACGCATTCCGTAAGGGGCAGCGGCCGCTGGTCCTGTGCTCCCCGGGTATCCCTGCTCTTCACTGCGTAGCCGTCGAACTTTGCTATATCGGCACCAGGGACGGAATACGTCGCATAAACGGGTTCGGCCGTCACCCGGTCGACCGCCAGGTGCAACGGCACGGTCTCAGCGTGGTTCGGGGCGGGAAACGCCCGCCGCATAGCCGCGAGCGCATCAGGAAGCGGGGTAAGATTCAGGTACCGGCGTGGCATACTCTTAACTCCTCGATGTATAACAATCAACTTTCATCGAAACGCGCCGGAGAGCGGACCCTGCAGGCAGGGATTGCATCGACGCTCTCCGGCACGGCACTGAGGCAGAACGTCGCCTCTTTTCCGGGACCGGCAACGACATAGCGGGTATTTCCCGAACACCGCAGCCACCGTGGCTCATCTTCCGCATCTTCTCCGTTCTATCGCGGCCCGCTGCGGAGAAGACATAGTCCCATCCGGCCTGATAGGGCTTGATGCCGAGACCGGCGCTCCATTGACCAGGTCCAGTTCGTAAGCATAAACTGCCCCTCCTCCGGGAGGCCGGGCAGCCGGACAATCGAGACCGAAAGAGGATTTGGCCGGGCCGGAGATCGGAGGGCCGCCGCCTTCAGGACTCCCCGGCCCGTCTCGTGCATCCAGCAGACGAAGATCGGGTGCGAATTCTTCTCAATGCCGGAGAGGGGCGCCCCGCGTCGGGAAAGACCCCGATCTCGGCATCGACGCCCTGGACCGACATATCGCTCCGGGAGAGAATGCCAGAGTGCACGAACCCGATAAGGATGAACTCCATGCGGTGCCTTTTCGCGTCGATGTGATTTACGCCTTCTCCGGAGGGCGAGCACGTCAATACGCCGTCTTCTCGTAGTAGGACTGAGACCGGCAGTCGGCACAGACCCCGTCGACGAGCAGGTTGTCGGGGACCAGCTCGCCGCATATGGAACAGATGGCAGACCTCCAGGGCCACTTCTGGGGCACTTTCACCCGCACCCGTTCATACGAGAGGAACGCGCGTCCTGCGTCGATGATCTCGTCGATCAGTGCGACGCCGCGGGTTCTCGGATCGAAGAGCGGGTCCTTCGTGTACCAGAGGGTGAACGTCGGATACTCCTCGATCTTCTCGCCGTCGACAAAAACCCGGATCCCGTTCACGTACGGGGCTTCGGCCGGTCCGTTCACGGTGAGGGCGAACTTTCCGATCGGGATCACCCGGAGCCGGTGGTTGCCGGTCGTACAGTGGGCGATCACCTGCAGGGGGTCGGGCAGGCACTTCGCGGTCTCACAGACGGCGTAGATCTTCTCATGAGCGGGAGGGGCCAGAAGTTCCAGGGCGTAGTCCACCATGAAGACGCCGACGAGGAGCCCGGGGGCCGGGTAGGTATGAAAGTCGACGCATCGCCGAAAGTGCTCTATCAACTCCGGCGAGGAGCCTTTTGACTCGAGTCTCGCCTTGATGTCGTCCCAGGTGTGGTTCAGTCTCGGTTGCACGGAGGAGTATATGGTTAAAGATATTTTTAAATATTGTGGCTCAATTAACCACATCTAGTTAACTTCTGACGACAGGATTCCAGAGCGGGGAAATAAAAACCGTTAAAATCAACGACAAAACGATATTCTTCACCAGATAGGCATATGCGCCGATTGCGGTTTCCGGCATATCAATTATATACCGTCGGATATCCCGAAATATTAAATGAGTAAGTTTAAATTTATATACCGCTGAGTAGAGTAAAACTAATGTTTGCATGTCCATCCTTTCCGGGCATGCCCAAAAAAATCGACGTTGAATGCAACAATCTGGAGAATGTGAATGGCTGAAACCAATGAAAAACTGCGCTACGTTCCCACGACCTGCCCGTACTGCGGTGTCGGGTGCGGGCTCAACCTCGTGGTGAACGACGGCAGACTCGTAGGGGTGGAACCCCTGAAGAGGAGCCCGATTAACGAAGGAAAACTCTGTCCCAAGGGAATGACCTGCTGGGAGTTCGTGCAGAGCCCCGACCGGCTGACGAAACCGCTCATCAAGAAGAACGGTAAGTTCGAGGAGGCGTCCTGGGATGAGGCGCTCGGTCTCGTCGCCTCCAAGTTCAAGGAGATCAGCGACAAGTACGGGCCGAAGTCCCTCGGTTTCCAGGTCTCGTGCCGGACCCCGAACGAGGAGTGCTACATCCTGCAGAAGCTCGCGCGGGTGGCCTTCAAGACCAACAACATCGATAACTGCGCGCGTATCTGCCACGGACCCTCCGTTGCGGGGCTCTCGCTCTCGTTCGGCTCCGGTGCCGCGACGAACCCCTTTGAGGACGTCCTCAATTCCGACGTCATCTTCATGATCGGCGCAAATACCATCGAGGCCCACCCGCTCGCCGGCCGCCGGATAGTCCAGGCAAAGAAGGCGGGCAAGACGATCATCGTCTGCGACCCGCGCTACACCCCCACGGCACGTCTCGCCGACTATTACGTCCGGTACAACCCCTCGACGAACATTGCCCTGATCAACTCGATCATGTACTGGATCATCCAGCAGAACCTCCAGGACACGGAGTTCATCGAGAAGCGGACGACCGGGTATGAGGACCTGAAGAAGGCCGTGGAGAACTACGCCGACGTCGAGTCGATCACCGGCGTCCCCACCGAGAAGGTCAAGGAGATCGCGCGGATCTATGCAAGTGCGAATAACGCGGTGATCATCTACTGCCTCGGCATCACGGAACTCTCGACCGGCACGGACAACGTCCGGTCGCTCGGGAACCTCGCGATGCTCACCGGCAACGTGGGTAGACCCGGGACCGGCGTCAACCCGCTCCGGGGCCAGAACAACGTCCAGGGCGCCTGCGACATGGGTGCCTACCCGAACGTCTTCTCCGGCTACCAGAAGTGCGAAGACGACGCCGTCCGGAAGCGGATGGAGGAACTCTGGGGCGTCACCGGGCTCGCAAAAGAATACGGCGTGACCCTGACGGAACAGATCACCCAGTGCGGCGACCCGATTCGCGCGATGTACATCTTCGCGCTGAACCCGGTCGTCTCCTACCCCGACTCGAATCACGTGATGCGGTCGCTTGAGAAGCTGGACTTCCTCGTCGTGCAGGACCTCTTCATGACCGAGACGGCGCAGTACGCCGACGTTATCCTGCCCGGCGTATCCTTCGCCGAGAAGGACGGGACGTTCACCAACGCCGAGCGGCGCGTCAACCGTATCCGCACGGCGGTGGAACCGCCGGGCGATGCGAGACCCGACTGGCAGATCTTCGTCGATCTCGCCCACCAGCTCGGGCTCCACGGCTTTGACTTCAACTCGCCCGAAGAGATCTGGGACGACATGCGGCGGGTCACTCCGTCGATGGCCGGCATCAGTTACGCGAGGATGGAGAAGCCGGAGTCCGTACACTGGCCCTGCCCGACCCTGGAGCACCCGGGAACCCCCATCCTGCACCGCGAGAGGTTCTCGTCGGCCGACGGTCTCGGACACTTCTTCGGTATCGAGTACCGGCCGCCCGCGGAGGTCGCCGACGCCGAGTATCCGTTCACCCTGATGACCGGGCGCCTGCTCTTCCACTACCACACCCGGACGCAGACCGGCCGCGCGAAGATCCTCGACCACGAGGTGCCGGAAGGCTACGTGCAGATCAACAACGAGGATGCGACACGGCTGAACATCCGGAACGGGGAGAAGATCAAACTCAGCAGCAGGCGCGGCGAGGTGGAGACCACCGCAAGAGTGACCGACGAAGTCGGACCCGGCGTGCTGATGATGACGATGCACTTCGGGAATGCGGCTGCGAACATGCTGACGAACACCGCTCTCGACCCGCTCTCCAAGATGCCGGAGTTGAAGCACTGTGCTGTGAAGGTCGAGAAGATCACGGGGGTGCAGTGAGATGGTAGCCAAAGGAGATATGGTATACGCCTGGACGACGAATCCGGATATTGCCAAGGCCGCGGAGTGCGGCGGCGCGGTGACCGGGCTTCTCAAGTATGCCCTGGAGAACAAGATCGTCGACGCCGTCCTGGCGGTGAAGAAGGGTGCGGACCTCTACGACGCGGTCCCGACGCTCATCACCGACCCGGCCGAGATTGGACAGACGGCGGGCTCCCTCCACTGCGGGACGCTCCTGCTTCCGAAACTGGTCAAGAAGTACCTCGACGGAGCCGAAGACATGCGGATCGCCGTCCCGGTGAAGGGCTGCGACGCGATGGGCTTCTACGAGCTTGCGAAGCGCAACCAGGTGAA
>NZ_DANC01000035.1:0-16965 GCF_002499755.1 Methanoculleus sp. UBA291
CCCACCGGGAACGTGACACCGGAGCCGACCGGGAACGTGACGCCGACACCGACCGGGAACGTGACGCCGACACCGACCGGGAACGTGACACCGGAGCCGACAGGGAACGTAACGCCGGAGCCGACCGGGAACGTGACGCCGGAGCCGACCGGGAACGTGACACCGGAGCCGACAGGGAACGTGACGCCGACGCCGGGAGAGAGCGTCGATCTCGAACTCTATGAGGGCTGGAACTTCGTCTCGATCCCAAGACAGCTCTCCACGGATAACAACACCGTGGCGACGGTCTTTGGCGACGTCGACACTGATGGCCGGCCGATCTACACCTTTGAACCGGAAACCGGCTTCACGCCTGTAGGAGAGAATGAGACGCTTGAGGTCCTTGAGGGATACTGGGTCTACTCGACCAATGAGACGACTCTGCAGTTGAACCTCAGCACCGACCCGATCCGGTCCCCTGCAGCGCGGACGCTCAGTCCGGGATGGAACGCCATCGGCTACTCCGACCTGACGGAGCGACCCGCCAACGAGACACTCGGGTCAGTGGAAGATGCCTGGGTCTACGTCGTCGGTTTCGACGCAGAGACCCAGAGTTATCGGCCGGCACTCATCAACAACCAGACCGGAGCCCAGGGCGAGGACCAGAGCCTCTCCCCGACCGAAGGCTACTGGCTGTTCATGAGCGAAGAGGGCAGACTGGCTGCCATCAGCACCTAACCTTTTTTTTTGACGGCGCCGGGCGTACGAACAGAAGAGTTTTCGGCCTCCTCATTCCGGGACCGCCCGATACTCCTGCATCAGGGCGTCGCCGTAGGCCTCTTTCTTCTTTGTCGGGATGTAGTTGAACGCCCCGGCTCTCCGGAGGAGTTCAGCGCGAATCGAAGCGTCGTTCGGGAGATTCAGGGCCCGCACGCCGTCGATGATAAGGTCGAGGTGGTTGATGCCGGTCTCCTTCCCGTCCACGAGGACCGTCCTCACCTTGATCGCGTCCGGCCGGATTCCGCCGCAGATGGTGCAGTAATCGCCTTCTTTCTCGTTTGTCACGCGCATCACTCCCGGACCATCGTCAGCGACATCTTGAACCGCGTGACGGCCGAGAGAGCGTGGGGGACGTTTGCCGGGAAGATGATCGTCTCTCCCTCGCGCATCCGGTGCGTCTCACCCGCGACCCAGACCTCACACTCCCCGTCGAGGATCGTCACCACCGCGTCGTACGGCGCGGTGTGCTCCGAGAGCCCCTCATCCTCGTCGAACGAGAAGAGGGTGATGCTCCCCGACGGCTTGTTGATGATCATCCTGCTTGCCACGGTCCCGTCCTGGTAGGCAACAAGGTCCGCTAACCGGAGGACCTTTCCCCGCAACTCTGCGCGTTTATCTTCCGACATAATTCAACCACTCACTGTATACTTCATTCTTCTTCCGGCAATCTACTTTTCGCATCCGCCCGTGCATACACAAGCGCCCCATCCACCGGGCATGCCTCCGTGCACCGGCCGCAGAGGTAGCACTCCCCCCGGCCGTCGCCGGGTCCCGCCTCCCCGGTCGGGCATGCCCGTTCGCACTTCCGGCAGCCGATGCAGGCGTCCGTCCGCCGGAGCCGGTAGCGGGCCCTTGACGCCGCCGGGGCGAGGAGGGCCCCATAGGGGCAGACATACCGGCAGAACGGCCGGTAGATGACGGCGGAAAGAAGGACGATCCCGAGGAAGACGAAGAACGACGTACCGACCGCGAGGTTGAAGAAGTCTGCAAGGCCGATAAGCGCAAGGAGGTTTATCGAGAGCCCGAGGCCGGCGGCGAGGAAGAGAACGAAGACGCCTGCCCGGATCGCCACCGGGACCCGGCTCTCGGCGTTGCCGCGCTTCTTCGCCGGCACAAGGTGCACGAGTTCCTGGACGGCGCCCGCCGGGCAGACCTGCCCGCAGATGACCCGGCCGAATACGAAGGTGAGGGCGATGAAGAACAGAAACCCGCCGAGCGCGATAGGGAGTGGAGACCCGAGCGCCGCCGCGTCCCGGAGGACGAGGCCCTGCAGTTGGTAGGGGAAGACCGGTGCAAAGACCAGGAACCCGAGGAGCGCCGAGATTACGAGGAACGGCACCGCCCGCCGTCGGGTGAACCGGCCGGAGCGCCAGAGCCAGACGAGGACGGCAAATGCAAAAAGGCCGTAGATGAAGCCTACGGCCTTCGGGATTGCTTCAACGACCATCGGGCCCTCAGAGCAGTCTTGTCCCGGTTGTCGGCCGCGGAACCTTCACCACGAGCACCCGGCAGGGTTGATTGCTCTCGTTCGCCCAGCGGTGGGGAATCTTTGCCGGGCTCTCGACCAGGTGGTCCTTCCCGACCTCTGCACGCTCGTCGCCGATCTCGACGATCCCCGTCCCCTCGAGGACGTAGAAGAAGACGTCCACCGGGGTTATGTGCTTCTTTAGCGCTTCCCCGGGCGCAAGCGTGATCACAACCGCGTTCGCATGCTCGGTGTCGTAGACTTTCCGGGCATCGACATGGTGCGGGTTTGCACCGATTGGTTCCCTGGCTACATCAACAATCTTCATATCGTTCATCTCCGTTGCGGCAATTATCCTTTATAATTCGTCCAGTAATTCGCGAGGGACTCGCGCCGCCGCCGTTCATGGCGGCGGGCCCGCATCTCCGGGAAGGTCGGCTCCGTGCTCTGGACGGCCGGGCAGTAGGGGCAGAGGGCGTAGGGCACGTCGTCGGCCTTATCCCTGACCGGGCAGAGGTAGGCCCCCTCCCACTCGTCGACGATCTGTCCGCCGGGGAACGGGGTGCCGACCGGGTGGGCGGGCTTCTCCACGACGAACATGGTGAACGCGGAGAGAAGATACTTCAGATAGAGGTACTTCGGGTCTTTCTCTCGCGCTTTTTCGGCGCAGGCCTCCGCCACCATTGAGCAGTAGGCGGAGAGCGCCGGGTCCGGCGGGTCCTCCATCTCGGGACCCCCGCCGTTCCGGGAGAGGAGGATCAGGCAGTGGTGCGCCGAAAAGATCTCTTCATGGACGCTCGCAAGAAGCCGGTCGCGGTAGTCTTCCGGGAGGTGGCCGACCTTCCGCTCGAACCGGGCGTGCATCATCTCCAGGTCGTGCAGGTCGAACGCCGTCACTTCGTCGGCGATCACGCGGAGGAGGTCCCCCTTTGTCGCTGCCCCCTGCATCCGCCGGCAGGCTGTCCTGATGGTCGCCACCGATACCGACTGCCCGTCCTCTGCCTCCTCTCCGTAGTCGGCGAAGGGGTCGATGATGAAGGAGCAGGCGTCGCCCGGACCGGCCCCGGGCGTCTCGCGGCCTTCCCTGCCGATGAGCCGCAGGATACCGTTCAGGATCGTCTCCAGCCGCATGGTCTCACCAGAGTTTACCTACGATCGTGAGATGTGGAGAGGTTTAATTCTGGTGTAACTCTCATAGTAACAACCATGAACGACCTCATCCGGGACCTGACGACCCTCGGGTTGATGGAGTACGAAGCCCGGGTCTATGCGGCCCTTGTCGGGATCGGCGAAGGAAGCGCCCGCCAGATCCACGAGGCGAGCAACGTCCCCCGCCCGAGGGTCTACGACATCGCCGAAGGGCTTGCCGCACGGGGGTTCATCACCGTCCGGCGGGGAAACCCCCACGTCTACATCCCGGCCGAGCCCGCCGTCGTCATCCACCACCTGACGGCGGCCGTCGATGCCGCGGCGACGGCGGCGGTGCAGGGTCTCGATGCCCTTTCGCTCGACGCCCGGTCAAAGAACTCGCCGATCTGGTACGTGCAGGGGGAGTGGAGCATCCGGCGCCACGCGGAGTCGCTTGCCGCAGGCGTCACCCATGACCTTGCGGTCGTCTGCCTGGACTACGGCAAGATCGGCGAGTTCGCCCGGCTGATCGCCGATGCGTCACGGGACCATCGGGTGAGCGTCCTCCTCCCGAACGGGAAGTGCGGGATCACAAAGCCGCTCGGAAACGCGTCGCTCCATGTCCCCAGGCCCTTCTGCACCTTCTTCCAGGAGATGATATTCGAGAAGATCTACTGCGGCCCCCTCTCGGTGGATGGGGCGGCGTTTTTGCTCGAGTACATCTTCATCGCCGACGACCGGATCTGCATGATCATCTACCGGGAGGACGGGGCGGCGAGCGCCGTGGTGATCACCCTCCCGTTCATCACCTGCGTCCAGAGGCAGTTCGTCAACAGGATGATCGCGACCGCGGAGCAGATCGAGGGGCCGGTGGAATCGAGCAGCCTGTAACCGTGCGGGTGACAGGCCGAAAAAAAGTGGGTCCGGGCCGTCTATATCCCCAACTTCGTCCGCTTCGCCTCGATATGGGCGAGCATCCCCTCCGCCGCCTCCCTCGCATCCGTCTCGACGTGGAGCACCCCGCCGGTGATGCCGGGGAGGTCTCTGGTGAGGAGGTTCACCAGGTCCGGCCCGCCGGTCACGGTCGGGACCGGGTTGACGTAGGTGTAGAGACCGAGCGCGAGCGCAAAGAGCGCGTCGATAGTCGCCTTCTGCTCCATGTACTCAGGGGCGGCGACGGCGACCGGGAGGTCGGGGAAGGGGACGCCGCCGAGGGCGTCGGAGATCGAGAGGAGGAGGTCGGCGCACCGGCCGGTGTCGGTGCATGTCCCGAATCCGAGGACCGGCGGCACCCCGAGCGCCGTGCAGAGTTTTTTTAACCCCGGCCCGGCCTTCTCCTTCGCCTCCGGGGAGCAGAGCCCGGCGACCTGGAGCCCGGCCACGCCGCACCCCATCCCGAGGACCAGGACGTCGCGGGCGATCAGGTTCTCCGCGACCGCGACGGTGTGGACGTCCTGCCCGGAGTTCCGGAGGGTGGTGCAGGAGACGAGCCCTACGATACCCCGGATGGTCCCGTCCTTTATCGCGTCAAGCAGCGGGTTGAGGCTCCCGCCGAGCGCTGCGACGATGCTCTCGGGGGCGAACCCGACCACCGCTTCCCGCACGGGAAGACCCCGGACCGCCTCCACCTTCGTGCGGCGGTCCCGGAAGTTCTCGATCCCCATGGCAAGGAGCGCCGCCGCCTGCTCTTTCGCCTCCTCCGGGACGTAATCGAGCCTCTCCGTCCCGCCCTCGAAGACCACGACCTCGCTTACCGGGATCAGCCGGAAGTGGTACTTTTCGGCGTAGAGGGGGTCGAGCGGGAGCGAGCAGTTCATGTCGGCGGCAAAGACGTCCACCGCCCCGGTGGCGAGGACCGCTTCCTGCATGATCCAGTTCCCGGTGTAGCCGTAGAAGATATCGTCCATCGTTCTCCTCTGGATCAGTTCCTGCCCGGTCTCGATGTTGGCGATGACCCGGAGGCCCTTCGCCCCTGCCGCTCGCGCCTTCTGCTGCCACTCGTCGGTGCGGGCGAGGTCGATGAGGGCGAACCCGAGGAAGGGCTCGTGGCCGTTCGGGAGGATGTTGACGTAGTCGGGGTCGAGCACCCCGAGGTCGACCCGCATAGGGTGCGGGTGCGGGATGCCGTAGAGGATGTCCTGGATGTACTCGAGCACGATCTGACTCTGGTAAGCCATCGCGACGCCGAGGCGCATTGCTCGCATGGCGTGGCTCGCGAACCAGCCGTCGACGTTGGTCAGGGTGGACGCGGTAACGACGACCGTCTCTCCGTAGATCCCGCCCGGGAAGAGTCCGAGGCGCTTCCAGACCTCCTTTCGCTCCGGAGGGGCGAGCCGCTCGATGATCCGGCTCGGCTCGTGGCTGAACCGGTGAAAGTCCTCCTCCACGAAGTCGCAGAGCCGGAGGGCGACCTCCGCATCGCTCCCGCCCGTGTCGATACCGAGCCGTCCTGCAAATAGCCGGAGTTTCTCCGGCTCCGCGATGGAAAACGGGGTTTTGCCCTCGGCGGTCGCCCGGAGGGTCCGTACCGCCTGCTGGGCGTGGTAGTGGTAGTTCGACGCTCCCATGACGTTACGGAGGAGCATCATCCGCATCGCCATGCCGTCGGCGTTAATCCCGCAGACGCCCCGGTGGTTCCGGCCGGCGTCGGCCCGGCAGGGGCCGTTCGAGCAGAAGTCGCACCGGGCGCCCGCCTGGCAGAAGGCGCACCGCCGGTCGGGGTCGGTGCCGAAGCCCTGAGCTTCGTAACGGTCCCAGACGTTCGACATGCCGTCTGCTTTGAGCCGCTCGTAGACGGTCCGCACCGATTCGTGGTAGGATATCCTGTCACTCTCCATGGTCATGGGGAGTGACCTCTCCCGCAACTATATGTAGATATCGGCCTACCCCTCCTCGATATACCGCTTCAGTGCCACGGCATTGTTGTGCTCCCTGTCCCGGGCGGCGTAGAGGAGCGTGACGGTCGTATCGTTCGCTTCCTGCCGGAGCCTGGTGAGCGTCGCCTCCTTACCCTCGAGTTCAGCCCGGTAGCGCCGGAGAAACTCGTCCCACTTCATCGGGTCGTGCCCGAACCATCGCCGCAGTTCGTCCGTCGGTGCAAGGTCCTTCTCCCACCGGTCGAATTTCGCCTCCTCTTTCGCGATGCCCCGCGGCCAGAGCCGGTCGACGAGGACCCGAAGCCCGTCGTCCCCGGCGGGCTCCTCGTAGATCCGTTTTGTGCGTATCATGGGGCGGGGATACGGCGAGCCCCTACTTAAACACCCTGCCCCCGTGCAGTCTTACGAAAGATATATGTAAGGTGCGCCCATCCCCCCGCCCCATGACGGGATTATTGAGACTCCTCTCCCTCACCCTGGTGATAGGGTGTGCAGTTCTCTTCTCCGGGACGGTCGCCCAGGAGGACGGGAACGAGACTGCTGAGGCTAACGTCACCATTGTATCGCCGGAGGAGAACGCCAGCGTCCCCGCCGGGAACGTGACGGTGAGCGTGAACGTCACGAACTTCACGCTGGTCGAACCGACCGGCCAGGCGAATGTGCCGGGCGAAGGCCACCTGCACTACTACCTTGACGCCCCGGTGCCGACGAACGCGAGCGAACCGGCCGTCCCGGAGACCGGCGGCTATGTCATCTCCACGAACCTCACCCACACCTGGGAGAACGTGACGGCGGGAGAACACAACCTCTCGGTCCAGCTGACCAATAACGACCATACGCCGGTCGTCCCGCTCGCGTTCGAGACGGTGAACGTCACCGTCGGCGGGAATGCGACCGGAAACGAGACGGCGGTGACCATCAGCGCACAGGACATGGCGTTTGATACGGACACGATCACGGTACCGGCGGGGGCGAACGTGACCATGACCTTCGACAATCGGGACGCCGGCGTCCCCCACAACGTCGCGGTCTACGACAGTCCCCTCCGGTCCGAGGAGATCTTCGCGGGCGAGGTCGTCACCGGGCCAGCCGAGACCACCTACACCTTCACGGCGCCGTCCGAACCCGGAACCTACTACTTCCAGTGCGACATCCATCCCTCCATGAACGGCGATTTCATCGTGGAGTGACCGTGAGAACCGGTGTGTAAAACGTGCTGGGGCCTTCGGATCTGCCGTAAAGCGGCGCTAAAGCCCCATTCACTCCTTTTTTCTTACCCATCGGGGACAACCTTTAAGCACTCTTACCCACCCGTAAGACCCGGATCACCCCTTCCCCGGGGGTGACCCGGAGAGATGAAAGGCAATGGCGGATGATGATCGCATCCATGCACTCCCGGCGATCTGGCGACGGCTCGGGAACCCGGTTTCCCGTGCTGCTCTCAGGTCGATTACCCGAAAAGACGATTGCGGGAACCGTCTCGAAAATGCGATCCGGTACTATCTTGGCCAGGACGACGGGTTGTGCTGGAGGTGCAGGCTGGCCGGCCGCATGGTCGGGCGTACCCTCCGCAGCAGCAGCGCCCTCTTCGGGGTGAGTGAGGACGATATCCGGAACGGGCTCCAGGAGCCTATTTTTCGGCGCGGGCTGCAGAATGTGCTTGAGGGGATCGCCCGATACGGCGTCACCATGCCCCAGGTCGTGAACGCGCCGTTCCTGGTGGTCTGGGACTTTACCCACCGCTGCAACCTCCGGTGCGCCCACTGCTACCAGGATGCACAGGAGGCGCTCCCCCGTGAGCTCGATACCGGGGAGGCAAAGCGCCTCGTGGAGGAACTCGCGGATGCAGGCGTGGTGATCCTCGCCTTCTCGGGAGGAGAGCCTCTGATGCGAAGGGACTTCTTCGAGGTGGTCGCCCATGCCCGCAAAAACGATCTCTACGTGGCGCTTGCCACCAACGGCACGCTTCTGACGCGCCGGATGGCCGCAAAGGTCCGGGAAGCCGGCATCGAGTACGTGGAGGTGTCCGTCGACGGGAAAGACGCTGCGAGTCACGATGCTATGCGGGGCATTCCGGGCGCATTCGACCGGACCATCGCCGGTATCAAGAACTGCGTCGCGGAAGGGCTCTACACCTGCATGGCAACGACGGTCACCCGGTCGAACTATCACGAGATCCCGGAGATCTACGGTCTTGCGTCGGACCTCGGGGTGAACCGGTTCATGTGCTTTAACTTCATCCCGACCGGGAGGGGCACGGAGATGATCGACCGGGACATCTCTCCCGAAGAGCGCAGAGACCTGATGCGCTACCTGATGGACCGGACCCGGGAGGGCACCGGTCCCGAGGCGCTCACCACCGCCCCGCAGGTCGCCTCCATGGTGGTTGAGGGGGAGCAGGGGGTGCCTGTCGGGCATTTCTACGCCGGGGAGGAGATGGAGGGGAGGACGCGGCTCCTTGCCGACTTCATCGGCGGGTGCGGTGCCGGCAGGCTCTACTGCAGCATCGAGCCCGAGGGGGATGTCCAGCCCTGCGTCTTCATGCCGATCATCGTGGGAAACGTGCGGGATACTCCGTTTCTTGAGATCTGGCACTCCTCGGAGGTGCTGCAGAAGTTACGGGACCGAAGCCAGCTCTCGGGGGCATGCGCCGGTTGCGCCAACCGGTATATCTGCGGCGGGTGCAGGGCCCGCGGCTGGGCATACTTCGGGGACATCCATGCGCCGGACCCCGGGTGCATCAACAACCGGGCCTTCTGGGAAGCGCTCAGGAATGAACGGGAATCGCCGCGTCAAAAAAAAGTGGGTTAGCGGTTCCTTCTCGCCCAGAGGAAGAAGGCCAGCGGGGCGAGGAGGGGCGCGTAGGTGAGCGGTGCCGTAGGTGTCGTCGTCGGCCAGGCGGTCGGCTCCGTCGTTATGCCTTCGGTCGTCTCAGGCGTTGCGGTGACCTCTTCAGTGACATTCGTCTCCTCGCTGGTTGTGGTCGGGGTCGTGGTCACGTTCTCCGGCGCCGCAGCAATGGCAAAGGTGGAGAACCCGGGGGTTGTAGCCCGGAAGAGGTACGTTCCGTCCTCTTCGCCGATGACCTCGGTATCCAGAATCTGCCAGCCGCCGTTGACGTAGCGCAGGAGCCTGACGTCCTCCGGGGCCATGCTGTGCTGCTCAAGCCACCGGGCAGGGATGGCGAAGGTCACCGTCGCGCCGCTGATGTCATTTTGGTTCACCCACGAGAGGGCAACCTCGACATACTCATAGACGCCGGCGGCGGGAGGTTCTGTCTGCGACGGCGCCGCTGCCTTCTTCACGGTCAGCATTAACTTCGGGATGGCATCGGCCGCCGTAATGGAGACGCTGTCGACCGATGAGGTGGTCATCTCCGAGAACGTGAACGTCTCGCCGCGCTCAATGTTCTCACGAATCCTTGCATCGAACGTGGGACCACTCGCGCCGTCGCCGTCACTGCCGCCGTTCCCTGGGTCGGTCGGAGACGTTGTGGGTTCCGCCGTGGGTTCTGCTGTGGGCTCGGGTTCGGGAGTGGCGGTGACGGTGACCGGTGCGGTCGCCTGCACGCTGCCTGCCGCTGCTGTTACATTGGTCGATCCCTCTGCGAGCGCCGCAAAGAGCCCGGCTGCATCGATGGTGCCGACCGCCGGGTCGGCACACGACCAGGCAACCCTGACCCAGTCCATCCCGTCGTCGCATTGGTCATAGACCCTGGCAACAAACTCCCGGGTCTTCCCGGTCTCCAGGGTGGCTATGGCCGGTTCGATCTCGATGCGGGCCGGGACCGGGAACGAGGGCCCGACGGTTACGCAGGCGGAGCCGGTGATCCCGTCCGCCGATGCGGTGAGGGTCACGTTGCCTTCCGAGAGGGCGGTGAAGTTGCCGCATTCGTCGATGGTCCCGACGGCCGGGTCGCTGCTTGCCCAGGTGACGGTAGCCTCCGGCATTTCAGAGCCGTTCTGATCGAACGCGGTCGCGGTGAGCGCCAGGGTGTTATCGGCGGCTATGGTGAAGTCGGACGGGCTGACGACGATCCGCGCAAGTGCCGGGGATGCCGACCGGACCGTTACAGTCGCGGTCCCGGAGGCGTTGCCTGCGGATGCGGTGATGGTCGCCGTGCCGTCGCAGATCGCGGTGAAGAAGCCGTCAGCGGTGATCGTGCCGACACCCTCGTCGTTGCACGACCAGGTCACCGGAGGATTGGATGCGTTGTCCTGCAGGTCATAGATGGAGCCGGATATGTTGTCCTGCAGGTCATGGACGGTCGCGGTGAACTGCCGGGAGTCTCCGGCGTCCATGGTGACCGCCGACGGGGATACCGCAACTCCTGAAGATGTGGTAGTGACCGTTACTTCCGCCGTTCCGGTGACGTCGCCGCACCTTGCGGTGACGGTCGTCGCGCCGTCACAGACCGCGGTGAAGAGGCCGCTGCAGGGGTCGATTCTGCCGACGCCCTCATCGCTGCTGGTCCAGTCGATCGCGGCATCCGCGATATCGCAGCCGTTCTGGTCGAGGACGGTTGCGATGAACTGTTCTGTGTCGTTTGCGGCGAGAGCGATTGCCGACGGAGTAACGACGATCTGGGTGAGGACCGGGTCGTCGCAGTTTACGGTGACGGTCGCGGTTCCGGATACCCCGCCTGCGGTTGCGGTGACGGTCGCCGTGCCGTTGCAGACTGCGGTGAAGAGACCGGTGTCGTCGATGGTCCCGACGGTTGGGTCGCTGCTCGTCCAGGTTACTTCTGCGTCCGGTACGATGCGGCCGAACCCGTCGAACGCGACGACGGTGAACATCCTGGCATCATCGACCTCCAGGGTGACCGCGGACGGCGAGACGAGGACTTTCGCGAGCGCAGGCTCTTCTGCTGTTCCGGTGACGGTGACGGTTGCGGTCCCGGAGACGTTGCCCGCCGACGCAGTGACGGTTGCCGTGCCTGCGGCGAGGGCGGTGAAGAGGCCGGTGTCGTCGACGGTACCGACGGTCGTGTTGTCGCTATCCCAGGTTACCGTGACGCCGGTCATGGTGCTGCCGGACTGGTCGCGGACGGTTGCAGAGAACTGTTCCGTGCCGTTGACCGCGAGCGTGGCCGCGGTCGGTGCGACCTCAATGGTTGTCAGGACCGGTTCTTCGGCGTTGTCGTTGACGGTAACGGTGGCGGTCTCGGAGACGTTGCCCGCCGACGCGGTGACGGTTGCCGTGCCTGCGGCGAGGGCGGTGAAGAGGCCGGCGTCGTCGATGGTGCCGACAGTCTCGTCGTCGCTATCCCAGGTGACGTTGACGCCGGTCATGACGGCGTTGAACTGGTCGCGGACGGTTGCAGAGAACTGTTCCGTGCCGTTGACCGCGAGCGTGGCTACGGGCGGCGTAACCTCAATGCTCCCAATGACTGGGCCTTCAGCGGTTACCGTGACCGTTGCATTCTCGGAGACGTTGCCCGCCGACGCGGTGACGGTCGCCGTGCCCGAGGCGAGGGCAGTGAAGAGGCCGGTGTCGTCGATGGTGCCGACAGTCTCGTTGTCGCTATCCCAGGTGACCGTAACGCCGGTCATGACGGCGTTGAACTGATCGTGGACGGTTGCAGAGAACTGTTCCGTGCCGTTGATTGCGAGCGTGACTGCAGTCGGTGCGACCGCGATGGTTGTTGCGACCGGATCGACCGGTGTTTCGGGCTCGTAGACGAAGAGGTAGAGGTTCGAGTCAGGACTATAGCCTCTCTGCCAGACTATCGCGTTTCCGCTGACGGCGGGGTAGAGGTGGTCGTCGTATTCATCGGCAGAGAGAACTACAGACATCTCCTTCCCGGTAGAGAGGTCGTACATGAAGATGCCTCGCGGTGCACCCCGCTTGTCCTCCCAGGCGACGAGGTTCCCGCTGATCGCCGGCGCGACCTGCTCGGTCATGTCGGTGGTGATCTGTCTCTCCCCTGCGGACAGGTTGTCAAGGTCAGCAATGTAAATGTCGGGGTTCAAGGTCCCATGCCGGTAGTCTTCCCAGGCGATGAGGTTCCCGGTGGAGAGCGAGGGCCAGAACTGCGGCGCCGTGCTCGTGGATACCGTGCCTGTCCTGCCGGTTGCAATCTCGTAGTAGTGGACCCTCTTGTCCGCCCTTTCCACCCAGGCAACGTAGTCCTCCGAGAGTGCAGGCTTGAACGCGGTGCTGGTCCCGTCCGGGATTATCTGTGCATCGCAGTCGATGATCTCCTTCACGGTCCCCGCGGCAATGTCGTAGAGGACGACGTTGCGCCGGCCGCTGTTCGAGTCGTCGTACCAGGCGATGTAGTTTCCGCGGACGATGGGCAGCCACTGGTCGCCCGTGTCGGTGGTGAGTCGTGTCTCGTTACCAGTGGAACGCTCATAAAGGTAGATGTCCCAGTTTCCATGCCGGTTATCCTGCCAGACGATGTAGTTGCCCGAGATGGAGGGCCTCTCCTGTGAGGCGGGGTCATCCGTTATCCTTGTCCCTGCGTAACTGTAGGGTGGAGTACGTCGAAGGTCGTCTATGGTCGCCAGGAAGATGTCCATGGACCTCATGTTCTGCTCATCGTATCGGTCGTCGCCCCAGACGACTGTATCGCCGTCAATATCAGGGCGTTCCTGCGCTTTTTCGGAGGGACGGTATAGGTCCTCTCCGGGCGCAGCGTCTACCGCCATAACCGGTGATATTAAGAACCCGATGACGACGATTGCGCACAAAAGTGCCAGATGCGTATGTTTTTTCATGTTTTTCCCCCTTGATGATCGCTCTTCCGCCTGCAGGATCGCCGGTAGATACCTGCCGGTAAGCACAAGCAGCTGGCTAAAGCAGGTGCTCGCCGGAGCTCCCGGCAGGCGGAGTGCGGATTTTCGGTTTAAGACCCGGTCGTAAGGTTGCCGGTGAACGGGTGGATAGCGGTATAAATATATAACCTTTACTGATATTTATTCATAAAATTATATAATAAAAAATAGTATACCTCATCACTCTTCACAGGCGCAGAAGTCCCGGGACGGGCCTTTTTTGTGCTGAACGATGAAATTTGCGGGCGGACTGGTACCGGCGCGTATTGATCCTCATGGTACCGTTGTGCGCCGAATTTTCGCCGAGACCCTCGGGCCCCGGCCGGAACGCGCACCCGACCGCCTGCTCCCGGCGAACGGAGAAAATACCGGCCGCCGTCTCTGTGTGCCCGGGTCGCGTAACCTTACCGGGCGCGGGGTTATATAAGAGGGAAAGGGCCGGCGGTCATCACGTCCCGGCAAGGGCTTTGCGGGCCCTCCGCCGTATGACCCACTCGACGATTCGTCCCACGGCGTTGTAGAACGGGTTCACCCGGGCGTTCGTATAGTAGCGGGCGGACGGGTCAAGCCAGCCCCGCTTCTTCCAGTAGGCATGGTCGGTCGGGGCCGCTTCTCGCATCTCGTCGAACGAGGCCTTCTGGGCATGGAAGACGATGACGCTCCGGAGCCCCGGCCGCCGCTCTCTTCGCTCCGTTAGGGCCCGGAAAAACTTCCGGGCGGCCCTGTCGAGTTTCCGGCCGCTCTCCTCCCGGACGTGCCGTTCGGAGGGGGTGAGCGGCATGACGATACCGACGCGGGAGACGACGTCATAGCCCCATATGCCGACGACGGAGTCGAGGTAGTCGAGGACGTCTTTCTCGCCCACGATGCCGGTGGTGACGAGGAGGAGGGCCTTCTTGTCGAAGAACCGGGGGCGGTGGAAGATGTAGGAGAACCGGTCGATGAAGGTCTTCATGAGGCCGGTGACGGCGAGCCCGTAGACCGGGGACGCAAAGATCACTCCGTCGGCGTCCTGCATCTTCTGCCCGACGGCGGGGGCGTCGTCCTTGAGAGGACAGCGCTCCTCGCCCCACTCGAAACATGCCATGCATCCCCGGCAGGGTGCAAGGTCGACATCCCCGAGCATGAGGTACTCGAACTCGACGTCGCCGAGGGACCGCATCGTGCTCTCGATCCTCTGCGCCGCCCGGAAGGTGTTGCCCTTCCGGGGGCTTCCCATGATGACCAGTATCTTCATATCGGGGCCTCTTCCGCGTTCCCCGGTGCCGGCCGGGGGTTCTGCTCTGCAGCGTCTGCTGTGCGATGTGATAATGGTTGTCGGGGCGGCCCTCCTTTTTAACGGAAACATCGGGCGGATCGAGATTGTAGTATGTGTAAAGCGACCATCGTAAAGGAGTTACGTCCCGATCGACGACACGGCTATAGCAACCGGGAGCGCGAAACGTGCAAAGGGATTCTAATATAGAACTCATCCCAAAAAGATCTATGAATGTTCTGTACACCCTTATCGGAGCACGCACCTCCGAAGTTTCTCTCCTCTGAACGATATCCAGGACAGAGAGAGTGAAACGGCTTCCTATTGGCTATCGCCATGTGGGGGAGGGTCCGGGAGGGGGTGCCCCCCTTCCGGCAAAGGCATTTTGGGATGCCCTCATATACTCACGAAGAAGGAATCTTGTGGGAATAACCGATAGGGGAAGGATGCATAATGTTCAGCCATTGCCCGGGTGCTGCAAATATTCGGACTCCGACGCTTACGATAAAGAAATGTCCTCAGTGCGGTGCGGAGGTCGAGGTCTTCTCAAACGACGTCTCGGTGAAGTGCAGCGAATGCGGGTTTACCGTTTACAATGATGCCTTATCCTGCGTCCGGTGGTGCAAGTACGCGCGGGAATGCGTCGGGGAGGAGACCTATCGCAAACTTACGGCCGAAAAGCCGGATCGTTAGAGGGAGGCGGGGCAAAGCAAACCCCAAAAGGGATAGAGGCAGCGGACTGCTGCCGGGCGGTCGCCGCTCCCCAATAACCATCCCGACGGAACAGGCACCGGGGAGCCTGTTCTGGCCCTGTCCTAACGTCGAAGCCCTTCTCCCGCTCCGCTCCTCGAACCCGGCGGCGCTCGGATTTGCCCTATGAAACGTCGTTTCTGCCGAAGCATCGCGGCTGCTGCGTCACTCTTACCAGAAAACCTATCCGGATCTCGTCCGGCGAGGACGACGGCGTCGCCACGCTCGCATGGAGCGGGGCCCCTCCCCCTTCACTTTCAGCCCGCGCACGGCCTTTCTTTAACTATCTCCTCTTCTCCAGAGTGACGTATGACGCGCTCTTCCCTTCTCCGCTACGACGAGACTCTGTTCCGGGACCGGGAGGTCTTCGAGTTCACGTATCGTCCCCCCGGGCACCTTCGCCACCGGGACGCCCAGGTCCGGGAACTCGCCGACAGCGTCGCCCACTCTGGTTACTTCGACGATTACGAGGCGCTCGACGTCGACCCCCGGTTTCCGGGATCTACGTCACCTCAGAGACCCGGGCCGGAAGGAGGCGGGAACGCTGACCGCGCCCTCCTTCAGGGGTTCGTGAGGATGCTGTCCCGGCGGCCGGGGGTTCCCGGGGTGGGTCGAAGAATCTGCGAGCGTGGTTGGAGGAATAGAAGATAGTAAGACTTGATGCGCTGAAAGAGTATGTTGACTCTCAGATGGAGAAGTAAATGATCGTTTCCTACAAGTATCGGGCATATCCGGATGCAACCACTGAGACACGGCTGAATACCGCACTCGATACCTGTAGGTGGCTCTACAACAAACTTCTCGAAGAATGTACTACTGCGCGGGAACATGGGTTCACTCCGACGATGCGAGGAATGCAGGCGCAGATCGTCACGCTGAAAGAGGAGAATCCATTTCTGAAGGGCGTATACTCTAAAGCACGGAAGATGCTTCGCATCTTCCTGTCAGGCACAACCCAAAGGGTTGTGCCGTGTGCTCCAGATGGTCAACTATACCCTCTGGAGCAACATCGCCGCTCTCTCCCAGACGAAGAAGAGAGGACGGAAGATTGGCAAACTCCGGTTCAAGAGCGCGTCCCGGTATCGGACGCTCAACTACAACCAGTCCGGGTTCAAGATCGACCGCGAACAGAGCACGATCACGTTCTCGAAGATCGGAGCACTTCCGTTCACCATGTATCGACCGTATACCGGGAAGGTGAAGAGCGTCCTGATCACCCATTCAGGAGATCGATGGTATGTGATCGTTCAGACGGAACAGGAGGTCTCCGAACCGAAGAGAGAGGGACGATCCGTCGGGATCGATCTCGGTCTGACTTCGTTTGCAGTCGATAGCGACGGGGCAGTGATCGAGAACCCCCGGTTCCATGAGCACTCGCTGAAGAAGATCAAGAAGTTGCAGCAGAGCATTACTCGGAAAAAGCGGTTCTCGCAGAACTGGAAGAAGGCAAAGAGTAAACTGGAGAAGGTCTATGATCATATCACAAACCAGAAGAGAGATTTCCTGCACAAACTCTCCCGCCAGTATGTTGACACCTATGCAACGATCTGCGTTGAAGCACGGAAGACCCCCACGGGGTCTTCCTGACAGGAAACTCCCTCCTGGAGTTTCCGTGACCTGAATATCAAGTATCTCAAAGAGAAGGGTAAATCTCGCGGGCTTCGCAGGAGTATTCACGATGCTTCATGGGGACGATTCTATTCTTACCTCGCGTACAAGGCTGAAAGTGCTGGTACGAACTTCATTCAAATCGATCCCCGCGACACGACACAGATGTGCTCGAACTGCGGAAGCATCGTGAAGAAAAGTCTCTCCGAGAGAGTCCACGAATGCCCATACTGTGGGTTTGTTGCCGATAGAGATTACAATGCTGCGGTAAATATCCACCGCATAGGGATGGAACAGCCCTTTGAGCCACGGAAACTGCCCTGCAGTTTCCTGACAGGAAGATGC
>NZ_DANC01000028.1:0-8398 GCF_002499755.1 Methanoculleus sp. UBA291
GGGCAGGCGGTCTACGGCGGGAGCATGGAGGAGTGAGGAGGGCGGGTTCGGCTGCCCCGGACGATGGGTACCGGTGGAGGAACTCCCTTCGACCATCGGCATCAGGCTCCTCCGCCATCACGGCGTCGGACGGGTGGGGACGGTCCGCCGATTGCGCACATCCCGGGAGGCGGCGGCGATCGCGACGTTTTGCCCCCGAAGGAGACGGTTCCGGCCTCCACGCCTCCTGCAGGGGAGATGCGATTAGAGTACGGGTTGCATGATTAGTACGTCGCGGTGGCCGTAAAAGAGACATAGTAATTCTCGAAATTCCTCAACGATACGCTATGAGACTGATTGGAATCGCAACAATTATCATGGTGGTCGTGGCGCTGCTGACCCCGGCCGTCGGAGCACAGGAGATAGAGAACGGCAACTACGTCGTGACCCCCGGGGAGACGACGTTCAAGGAGAGACTACTGCTCACGTCGACGAACGTCGGCGGCATCGTCATGCCGATGAACGCCGGCAGCATCAAACAGGGCGGGTCGGACTTGTACTCGTTCAACGTTCCCGTAGGCACGACGGAGCGCACCGTCGATCTGAACTGGGGCAATCCGTCCAACTCGCTTCGTCTGACGATTTTCACGCCGATCGCCACGCTCGGGCCGTACTACGACTCGGCCGACGGCACCGTGAACGGGAGGATATGCTTGAACATAAAGCACTCCTCCGGTGCGTTGCACCCCGGAACGTGGTACTTCGAGGTCTACGGCGACCGCGTGACCGGGACCCAGGGCTACACGTTCGTCTGGTGGTGAATAGCGAAACGTTGAACACTTCTTCCGGCGATCATTCAGTATGATGCGGTGGAGTCGGATCTTCTCCCTTCTTTTCGTCGCTGTGGTCCTCGCAAAGCTTGCACTCCCGGGCACGGTAACCGCCGGTTACGAGATCGAACCGGGGAAGTACTCCAGCGAGGTACACGACCTCACTGGCGAGAGGTATGACTTCGAGAAGAACATACTCTGGGACTTGCCGCTCTGGGCGGTGCTACCCTATGTCATGCTCACATTCTTCCCCGTGTGCTTCTTCCCCGGCGAATTTGTTTACTTTCTCTTCCTGACGTTCGGCTACCGACGGGTGACACAGCGCACAATTCTCGACGACGACCTCCGGCGTGACCTCTACCGGCAGATCGCCGCCTATCCGGGCATCGAGACCGGGGAACTCAACGAGCTTACGGGTGTCTCGCGAAGTCGGCTCCGGTATCACCTCGCCATGCTCGCCAGGGAAGGAAAGGTGGCCACCGTCTGTCACCGGGGCCGCTACGGGCACTTCGCAAGGAACCAGAGGCACACCGCGTTTGAACAGCGCATCCAGATCGTCCTACGGGAGGAAATTTCCCAGGTGATGCTCGGGCGTCTCCTCGAATCCATGGAGGTGGACCGGAACGATCTCTCGGAACGGCTTGGAATCTCCGGTCGGATAGCCTCGGATAGGATGCGGGAGTTCAAGGGAGACGGGATCGTCGTCACGGAGAGGGATGGACGGTTCGTCCGCTACCGGCTCTCCGAAGCTGCCCGGGAGTTCTTCGACAGGCATCCGGAAGCTCTCCGCCTCCCCGGCCATCCCGGCACGGAGAGTTATCCCGCCGAAATGGGTCGCGAGATCTCGTCGGGCTAAATTCCAGCGCGCGGGTCCGTATACCTGTCTTGCGGCCGTCACGCTCCGTCATCGAGATCCGATCTCGCATGAGAGGAAACCACTCGCAGTACCGCTTATCACGAACCCATCCCAAGAAAAGTCGTGGTTTTCACCTTCATCCCACCCATCGATGAGATAAGAAAATCCGGGTATAGGAGTGAGCTCGCATTTCCAATACCTTAACGTGAATTGTCCTGCCCTGCGTATGCAGGAGAGCGTTTCCGCACTGCGCTTCTCTCCCACAAAATGTAAATAACGAGCATGGTAAGGAGACCCCTATCGGGCTTAGTTGCCAAGGACCATCCCACTGCAGGGAAAATAATACCACTGTAACAGGGAGCCAGATCAGAATACCCAGGAGAGATCTTTTAAGCCCCCAATTACACCACGAATGACTTCGAAACCACCTAATTCCCGCTGATACATCAGGTAGTTCCCAAAGGAGACAAAAACATCATGGGGCCAATATAAAGCCAGTTAACGACCGGATTTTGAATACCGTCTAGGTGAGGGAAAAAAGTACGTTCAACGAACCACAGAAGAACAATCCAGGCGATTGCCAATAGTACCCCGAGTACTGCTCCCCCTGCCCGGCTCGATTTTTCATTTGAATCGTTCTCCATTTGGTGTAGTGAAATCGTTCTATGGGCGAGGGTGTGCGTCAATTGTAGATAAGATGGCCGTTTACCCCCAGAAAATGATCCAGAACCCAAATCCAATCAGAATAATTCCGCTGGCGGCTTTAATGACATCCCGATATTCTCTGATTCTGCTTGACGAACCGTATCCCCCGAGGACTCCGACACCGACGAACGGCGTGAGCACCCCCGCCCCAAAAACGAGCAGAAGCGATAGATCCTGCACGGACCCCTCGATCAAGATTTTGCTCAGCAGGACGAGAATCATCGGTGCAGCACACGGGGCCTTGACAATCGAGAATATCATGCCCAGGACGAACAAGCCGACAAGGGTGGTCGAGTGCCGTTGTATAGCGGATCGGATATAACCGTCTGCAGAGAGCGGGAGCTGTATCAACCCAAGCAGGTTCAACCCGGTGAGTACCGTGATCAGTCCCGCCGCGACGGCGAGGTACGGGCCGAAGCCGCCGAGCGACATCCCCACCAACAGGAAGCAGCACCCCATGACGATGTACGCGGCGACCAGCCCCAGGCCGAATATCATGGAGTTAAGGAGGCTGCTTCTCAAGCCATTGCCCGATCCGGTGGTATACACCAGTATGAACCCGAGTATCGCCATCAGACAGGGTGAAAAGCCGGAGAAAAGACCTAGAGAATAGGCAAATGAGATGTTCCAGTTTATCGGCGGCGAGTCCGTTTCCGATTCGGCTCCGGATAACGATATCTCGATCGCCGCCCTGATGCTCTCCTCGGTGATCTCCTCTTTGGGAATTTTAATAGTGCCGTTCACGACCACGGCCGGCACATTGGTAAAGTCATATTGAAGCCACCGATCCCATCCATCCGGTGTATTGACGTCGATCCGTTCAGCAATCAGAACATCATCATAGGTTTTCTCAAAGCCGACGATAATAGAATCGGTCTGTTTACATGGGGGACATCCAGGTGCATGAAAATATTCGATGTGAATAGCAGATGCACTGGCACAGGGGATCAGACCAATGAGACCTACCACAACCGTGACGGCAACTATTACATTCATTAACCAGTGAGCCATGATATCAAGGCCATTTGCCTGAGATCAGTATGCTGGAAAGTACTCTCAGATCTGTGTTTCCATGTCTATACATTCATTCGGTTCCCAATCCGTCGATTACCAAGCTTATGCTCTCCGCTATGACAAGAGGGGGAAGCAACTGATGGTAGTTTCGTATCCTGCATGGAAAAAGCACAATATCACCTTCTCTTTCTCCGACGGAACTTCAGAAAGATCAATAATACTCCCAATACTCCGATGATACCTATTATGTACCCAAGTGCATTTTCGATCAGATAGCCCAAGACGATGATCAGCAGCGGTGGAGGTGGTCCACTGCGAATGGTCACGTTCAGAGATTTTTCCGCTTGGTTTCCGAGGTTATCGGTCGCTATGACCGTGATTTTGTTCTTCCCCGAAGAAACCGGTACAGGGCATGCGAACTCCATTCCGTTCCCACACGAAACCTCCCCTATTTCGCTCTGGACGACCACGCTCCGTATACCGGAAGGGGCATCGACCTCGCCATGAACCGTAACGTGAGGCGGAACGACGTCGATCCAGACTTCATCACCCTCTTTCGGGAAGGTGATGATGAGATTTATCTCCTCATCGCCGGGTACCGGGTTTATTGCAGGAAACGCAATGATCATCAGTACGGCAACAATCAGTACGGCAACAATCAAAGTTATGCGCATAGCCGATCCAATCCCAAAAATTGGTTGAGGATCAACCTCACGGCTATTTGAACGGGTCGAGAATCCCATTTCCATTCCAATCACCCCAACCAATGAAGTTCTTAGTTGATGGGCTCGGACCAGCGTTAAGAACAGAGTTCCTCATAATGAACATGTTTAACGGACTGCAACCCTCATGATGTTGATTCGTATATTTGTCGTGCATCGGGCTGACGGCAAGATCGCTGTACTGTCCACAGAATGAACTACCACTATATTCATCAAGGGCGCCATAGAGGTGGTATATCTCGTGCGCATAAACGCCAGATGGCGTTTGGGTAAGCGGAGTGTTAGGCAATCCTGGATACCAGTATGAAATCACGGCCATGTCTGCGTAACCCGTGCTAGTGCCTGTTGCATAACAGCCCTGATTGTCATGCGTTAGGTAGACAATCACGACCTGATCTGCTCCAGCCCAGCTTTTAATCGATCTTGCCATTTGCTCAGTAGCAGCGTAGCCCGTACCAGTGTAGCCGAGGTTTCTTGCTGCTGTTACCATCCATCCATTCGGGCCCCAGGAGCTGGAATGATCGCCCTGATTCTGTCCAGAAACAGTTACGGTCAAGAAACCGCCGTCGTTGACAAGGTTAGCGGCCGCAGGCGCTTGGTTGCGAATTGCCGTTGTCGCGGAGCTTAAGCCGCTCAATGCAGCATTCCGATTCGATTGGATCCAGGTTCCCTGAAAGCCTGAGACCGGGGTCGTGAAGTCCACGAATATATATAAATAGTAGGCTTTTCCAGTCGCGTGGGGTGCTGATTGCGATGAAGGGCTGACATACGATGAAGGGCTGACATAGAGAGAGCTACCTGTAGAGCTATCTATACGGCTATCAAGCGCAGAAGCTCCTGCGATACCGAGATGGCCGTCCTGAATAATTCTCGCAATTTGCTCTCTGTGCGCTCTGACGTATCGATCCACTTCATCAGCATTAAGTCCTAAAACAAGCCCCAACTCCTCTCCAAATTTGTCCAAGTTCGGTATTAGATAGTAACGATTGTCTACATCATAGTAATTGACCAACACCTGTTCTTCAAGAATTTGGGAATATTTCTTGACTTCCTCTTCAGATAAGCCCCACTTCAACTCTTCATTCCAAGAGCTCAGATAGCTTACCGTATCTTGGATAATCACTCTGTCATCGTGCTCCATCTCCATAGATTCTGCTTTTAGCAGTATCTCTAACGGTATCGGTTCCGGCGCGGGCACATCGACACCAACAATGAGGATTGGTCCCTCATCAATGTCGGTTGGACCCGCATATCTCCCATTACTTGCACTCACCACCGGCACCATCGCAATACTTATCAACAGTACAGCAAAGAGTACGGAAAATGCTCGCATTCCAATTTTTTCCATTCATGTGACTTTCTCCTGTAACATCCCCGGAGGCAAAGGAGAAAATCCATAAATATGTGAAATACAAATATCTCCCTAGCCTTCGGGCCGTGGAGGGTTCATCCTATCCGTGCAAGGGCGGGTGAACCTCCACCATGGTGCGAACGCTATTTTGAGCATCCGCATGGGAACATCAACGTTCCGATAATTATAGATTACGGCCATAGCGGCGACATGTCAGTCGGTCGTTTGCAAAAATGAGGGAATTCACCCGGGTGATGGGCGCAATTGCCGATGAAAAGGAGACATAGTTTTACGCTTACTCGAAAAAACGACTGCAATATCCGTAATCCGATCCTGATGACAGACGTGCGCTCCGGCAAGGAACGAGAACTATCATCCCATTTTCCTGATATTTCTCCCGTGCAAATGCGATATCTCCGGATCGAGATCCGCAAGCATGGCTCCCCTCGCAGAGCTCCGCCGACCGGTCATCCCGAGGAGCCCATCTCCATCTCTCCCCGATCTCATTCCTAGGACTTCTTGGAAGATTTTACTGTCATGGGGGAGAACCGGCATGGATGAGAATGGCCACCGGAAAGAGGAGAGGATTGTGGAGGGGACTAATGGTAATGTTTCGCATACCCTCCAGATCCCCCATCACAAAAAGCCAGCTACTGGGGCTCCGTAGGGATGTTATATCTGTCCGCCAAGAGGGCATACCCGCCGTCGGTGGTCTGGATGACCGAGACCGCCCTGCCTATCGCGAAGGTGACGTTCAGTTCAATGTCCCACTCCTGGAGTCCGCCGGGATCGAGCTTCACGACGTGGGGGACGCCTACCCAGTCGGAGAAGATCAAAAGCCGAGGTTCGCAATACCACGTAACAGGGGCGTATACATATCCTCCACCGGTCGTTTTGATGATCGGAACCGACGCATTGAGCGCTCTCTTCTCGAGCACATTCCCACCCGGATCAAGGACAACCTCCTCCAGCGGTCCCAGCATTATGTTGCTGTAGATGACAGTACTTTTGCTTTCTGGACCTTCGCTCATGAAGTGCACGTCGTGGTAGAGTGGCGGCGTGCCGAGTGTCGTATCCCAGAGTAAATCGCCTGTGGCATTCAGTCGGAGTATCCACACGTCAAAGCCGCCTCTGTCCGGAAGAGAGATCCGACTACCCACCAGGTAACCCCCGTCGGATGTCTGGACGATGATATCCTCAGAGGCCCTCCCGGTCGTCGGTCTGTAGGTCTTCCTCCACTCTTCCGTCAGGTTCCGATCTTTCTTGAGTACCAGGAGATCTCCTCCGAAAGTTCCGACGACGACAACCCCGCCGTCGGTAGTCCCGGCGACCGACTCCAAGATGCCAGCCTCCGCACTCTGTACTTCGCTCTTCAGGAGGTTCCCTGTCAGGTCAAAGAGCGGGGTTCTGGAACTTTCGGTGCTGGAACCGCTGACCGCTACGATGGTGCCTATTGCTGTCTCGACAACAGAAGCCGAAGCTCCCTCTCCGATGACATTCCAGTCGACGGTACCGTTGCTGTTGAGTTTGAAAACTCCATAAGATCGACCACCGCGCCAGGGCCAGACCTCCCCACCGATAAGATATCCCCCGTCTGCAGTCTGGGTTATGGTCCTGGCAATATCATCTCCCCCGGTATCGATGACCGTCTGCCATTGTTCTGTACCCTCAGCATCGACCTTGAAGACCAGGATATCGCGGCCGATCTCGTCAGGAGGCATAAGGCATCCTGCCGTAAAGACCAGCAGAACACAGAACCCGATCACCAAGATGCCAATCTCTCTGGATGCAGTGGGTTTTGTGCTCACTTTTTTATCATTCCCTGTACCGCGTATTTCATCCTTTCGAACATTTTGTCCTTTTCATGGTCTTACGAGCCTAATAAAAAAAGGAGTTTTAGCCGTCCTCTGATCTATTCAGCCAGTCACGTACTTTACCACCCTTCCTTTCTCCGACGGACCTCCAGAAAGACCAATAATGCTCCCAATACTCCGATGATACCTATCTGCAGATCGAATCCCAGAGTTGCCCGGCCAGAGGGTTCCAGTTTCAGGTCGAGTTCGTTCGTCACGTCTTCGAAGATAATCTCGCGCTGGAGGGTGAGATAGCCCTCTTTCTGAACGCTGACGGTCTGCCTGCTCCCAAGTGCGTTTTCGATCAGATACCTGCCGTCTCTTCCGGTCGTGTTCGTCTCCGAGAAGTCTTTGCCGCCATCCAGCCAGAATACTGATTCAAATCGCACGGATACGTTGTGAATCGGATTGCCTTTGAGGTCTGTTACCCTGCCCGAAACGGTGATCGCTGGCGGCGGCGGGATGCCGATGCGGACGGTCACGTTCAGAGATTTTTCCGCTCGGTTTCCGAGGTTATCGGTCGCTATGACCGTGATTCTGTTCTTCCCCACAGAAACCGGTACAGAACATGCAAACTTCGTCCCGCTCCCACACGAAACCTCCCCTATTTCGCTTTGCACGATCACGCTCCGTATACCGGAAGGGGCATCGGTTTCGCCGATAACCGCAACGTGAGGCGGAACGACGTCGATCCAGACTTCATCACCCTCTTTCAGGGAGGTGATGGTGAGATTTATCGTCTCGCCGTCGGGCACCGGACTTTCAGGTTTGAAGACCTGAACATACTGTAGGAAACGCAATGATCACCATTGCGGCAACAATCAAAGCTATGCGCATGACCGACCCCATCCAAATTAAGCATCCGTACGGGGACGTCAACGTTTCGATAGTTATAGTTTATGGCCACCGTGGCGACGTATCAGTCGGCTATCTTCAAAAGCGGGGCGAGCCGTCCCAGCGATGTGCGCAATCGTACTGTAAATACCCACGAAAGAAAAAAGAGATTTAGCCGAAGAGGGCACCGAGACCGGCCATGCCGCTCTCTTCTTCCTCTTCCTTCTTGGACTCTTCCTCGGCCTCTTCCTCGG
>NZ_DANC01000028.1:8555-9041 GCF_002499755.1 Methanoculleus sp. UBA291
TCTTCCTCGGCCTCTTCCTCGGCTGCGGGTGCGGCGGCTGCGGGTGCAGCGGCTGCAGAAGCAGCGGCGACGGGCGCGACGGCGGCCTTGCTGATGGCCTCCTCGATGTTCACGCCCTCGAGTGCGGCGACGAGCGCCTTCACGCGCGCATCCTGGACCTCGACACCGGCCGCGTTCAGGACAGCAGTCACATTCTCTTCAGTTACATCCTTGCCTGCGTTGTGCAGGAGCAGTGCAGCGTAGATATACTCCATGATTCATTCACCTTTTTTGAAATGAAATTAGCCGAAGAGGGCACCGAGACCGGCCATGCCGCTCTCTTCCTCCTCTTCCTTCTTCTCCTCTTCAGACTCTTCTTCCTCGGGCTTTTCCCCGGCTGCCGCCGGGGCTGCTGCCGCGGGTGCCGCAGCGGTCGCAGCCGCCGCGGCTTTCAGGGTCGCCTCATCGAGCGCAAACCCACGGCCCTCTGCCGCAAGCGCAACGCCC
>NZ_DANC01000052.1:0-12962 GCF_002499755.1 Methanoculleus sp. UBA291
CGAAGGTCTTCGAGGGAGTGCCCCTCCCATCAAAGGCGTTTGGGGACGACCTCGCTGTAACTCGGCACCTACTTCGTCGCCATCGCCTGCAGAATCGACATGATCCCCGGTTTTGCCTTCCTCCGATACGGCGAACCGAACTCCCCCGTCTCGAAATCCGTGGAACCGAACATCTCGTCGTTCAGCCGGTCGGTGATCTCGTCGAATATCCGCCTGTACGCAATACAATGGGGATCGACGCCCCGGATTTCGCCGTTTGTCGGCGCTATAGCGTTGTAGGGGCACCCGCCCCGGCAGTACCGGATATGACGGCACTCTCCGCACTCACGGTCGACGTACTCCTTGAACGCGTGCATAAGCTTTCCCGCGTCAGACCGGGCAAGGTCGTCGGGCGTGGGACGGTCGTAGACGTTGCCCATCACGTACTCGGGCATCCCGACAAAGCGGTAGCACGGGTAAATGCTTCCGTCCGGCCCGACGGCAAGGGTGTTTCCCATGCAGTCCACAAACGTGCAGACCGTGCCGTGCCGGATAAAGATACATTTACAGAGGTCGTTGATGTTCATGATCTCGATCTGCCCGAGGTTCTCCAGGTACTTATCAAGGAGGTAGACCAGCAGATCCCCGTATGCCTCCGGTTCGAGCGCCCACTCTTTCGGGTCCTCGCTCCTGAGCGACGGCAGCGCCGGGTGCAGTTTGAGGGGAAAACCCCTCGCGAGGAAGAAGTTAAAGATCTCCTCCTTACGCTCGACCGACAGGCGGGTGAACGTGCAGATGAACCGGACCTCCAGTCCGTTCGCCGTCGCGATCTCGTAGCCCCGCATGGTCTTTTGAAAGTAGCCCTTTCCCCTCTGCGCGTCGTTGATCTCCTCGGGGCCGTCGATGCTGGAGCCGATGGGAATATTGTATTCCGCGAGTATGCGGGCGAGTTCCGGGGTGAGCCGCCAGAGGTTGCTCTGCAGGGCGAACGTCGGGTTAAGGTGGCCGAGGCCCCCGGCGAGGATCGGCAGGGCCTGCCGGAAAAAGTCTGCGCCTGCAAGGAGCGGCTCCCCGCCGTGGAAGGTGATGGTGACCTGGTCGGACCGGTAGTCTTTGAGCCATTCGGTTATCTCCCGGATCGTCTCGATGCTCATCCTCGGAGACCCTTCATCGGAACTCCAGCAGTAATGGCATTTTGAGGGGCAGCCGAGCGTGGGGATGATCATGACATGAAAGGGGCTCTTCATTAATTACCGAGATTCTCTTTGAAGAGGTTAAAACCTATTCATCTCCGCAGCCTGAAAAACAGGAGGGGCGAGCACAGTTCACGCCGACCGGGGCCGGGAGGAGGGCGGGACCGTCGCCTACCCCAAAACGACCTACCGGTCCTTCTTCATCGCCTCCGTCTTCAGATCTTTCGGCATCAGCTCGATGGCATACCGGAGCGCCGTCCGGGGCATCTCCTTCTTGTTCGTCATGACGTAGGAGAAGACCTCGTCGGTGTGCTTCCGGCTTGCTTCCTTGAGGAGCCACCCGTAGCCTTTCTGCACCATGTCGTCCGTATCGGTCAGGAGCAGGTCGGCGATCTCGAGGGCTTCGGCAAGGAACATCCCGCGCTTCGCCGGCACGATCAGCGAGACCGCCGCCGCACGCCGCATCCAGCGGTTCTCCGACTGCGTCCAGCCCTTCAGTTCCCCGACCTGCTCCGGGTAGCGCACGATGTAGTCTCCGACGGCATGGTTGCAGAGGCCGTCGCAGGTTGCCCAGTTGGTGATGTAGGTTTCGACCCAGTGCCGGAAGACGGCGATGTCGCCGGGCTCGTAGCGGTCGGCGAGCCGCGGAGCCCAAACGGACGCCACGAATGCCTCCTCCATCATCCCCGACCGGTAAAGTTCTTCGCAGAGCCGGAAGATCTCCTGCTTCTCGCGGGAGTTGACCTCTTTCCAGTACTTCTTTGCGATCGAGATTGCGGTAGCGGTCTTCATCCCGTA
This sequence comes from Methanoculleus sp. UBA291, assembly GCF_002499755.1. Lineage (NCBI taxonomy): Archaea > Methanobacteriati > Methanobacteriota > Methanomicrobia > Methanomicrobiales > Methanomicrobiaceae > Methanoculleus > Methanoculleus sp. UBA291. Next base: position 1,971 of record NZ_DANC01000052.1, read on the forward strand.
GCACCGGACCTCTTCCTTGAAGAACCGCTGGCTTTTCTCCCGGATCTCGGGGTCTGCGTGCGCCGTGAGTTCCTGCCGTATCGCTTCGATGACCGGGTCCATGTGCAGATTACAGCGGGATGAGGGATAAACGATCCGGCAGGCCGTTTGGGAGGAACGGGGCTGTACCGGAGCGGGGTGCTTCTTCCGGCCGATGACCGGACGGGTCACCGCCCACCCTGCCGCTCCTGCGCTCCAGCAGCAGCACGTCCCGCCATGCGCCGTCTTTCATCCTGTCCAGGCGTGCGCGGCGGCCGACGACGCAAAAGTTGTGCTTCTCATGCGGCAGAACCGGATATGGACTGCATCACAGCACTCTCACGACGGTGCCTCCGACTCGAACGTCGCGTTGCCGGTGGCGATCCCCTCGCCGATCCCCGCCGAGCGGGAGGTATCCTCGACGTAGACGAACTCGATCTCCCCTGCCGACTCCGGCGAGAGCGAACAAGAGCCCACGCATCTCGCCGCCGCCGGATCAAGGTGAGGTCGACCCGCAGAGCCTCCGCCGCTACCCCGGCCAAGTATGCTTCCGGGACGCGAAGGTCATCCGCTCGTACAAATCTTGACCGTCCGTGCATGGGCATGGTGGTGGGCGTTGGGTCTGACCCAGAGCGGGTGGATCACGTAGATGCCGGTGATATCAGTGGCGCGATACTCAATAGGGGGCAGCGGCGACTTCACCGGTGTGATTATGTATCCTCTCTCCCCGTCTTCGCCGGGCACCGGGATGCGGTCCCCTCGTCGATGCCGAGGTACTGCGTTCCCCAGGCGCAGAGCGCCTCCATAACCGGGAGGAGGGTTCTGCCGAACTCGGTGACGGCGTACTCCACCCGGGGCGGCACCTCGGGGTAGACCGTCCGCCGCACGATCCCGTCCTCCTCCAGCTCCCGGAGCTGCTTGGTGAGCATCTTCGCGTTGACGCTAGGGAGTTCCCGCTGCAGTTCGGAGAACCGCTTGGTCTCGTCACACAGGTGCCAGAGGATGAGCGGCTTCCACTTGCCGCCGATGACGTCGAGTGCTGCTTCAACCGGACAGTGGAAAGTCTTGCCGTTCTTCGTGTAGACCATGGTTGCTCCGATGAAAGTTAGTTACCTTATTGATGGTATTTCCTATATATTCGCCAGGGGCGTATTTTATCTTAACGTTCGGTTCGTCACAAGCAGAAAATCCGTCGGTTTTAATGCATATGGCGTTCTGCCGTGGTTCTCCGCATCCTGCGGGGAGTGAGGTAACAACTATGGAGAAGAAAGAGATCGGAAGAAACTTCTTCATCCCGATGCCGGTGGTGCTCGTCGGGACACAGGTGAACACAAAAGCGAACTTCATGACCGTGGGCTGGTGCTCGCGGGCGAACGGGAGCCCCCCGATGATCCTCTGCGGGATCGCGAACTCCCACTACACGCTCGAAGGGATCGCGGAGACGCGGACATTTTCGGTGAATATCCCGTCGTCGGCCCTGATGGAGAAGACCGACTACTGCGGGCTTGTATCCGGGGCTGCGGCCGATAAGTCGGATGTCTTCGACGTCTTCTACGGGACGCTCAAGACCGCACCGATGATCCGGGAGTGCCCGGTCAACCTCGAGTGCCGGCTCGTGCAGACTGTTCCGCTCCCGACCAACACGATCTTCATCGGCGAGATCGTGGGGGCATACGCGGACGAGTCGGTGATCCGGGATGGAAAGCCGGACTTTGCGGATATCGATCCGCTCCTCCTGACCATGCCCGACAACCGCTACTGGAGGCTCGGGGAGCACGTCGGCGATGCGTGGAGTGCGGGGAAGAGCCTGGTACTGCGGCCGGAGACGACTTGAACGGGGATATGATGGAGACCATACTCGTAGATGAGGATCTCTGCACCCGTTGCGGGATCTGCTCGGCCGTCTGCCCGATGGCGATCGTTGATGCCGCGGACGAAGACACCCTCCCCGGGGTCCGGGAGGAGAAGGCCGAAATCTGCATCGCCTGCGGGCACTGCGAAGCCTGTTGCCCGACGCAGGCGCTCCTCCTGAACGTCGGGCCGGGGGAGAAGAGGCTCATCCCGGCAGGTGCCGGCACCCTCTCCCCCGGCGACCTCGGCAGTTACCTGCGAAAGCGCCGGTCGGTGCGCCGCTACACGGACGAGCCCGTCCCCCGGGAGACAGTCCTGCAGGTCCTCGACGTCGTCCGGTACGCACCTTCAGGAGGGAATGGACAGCCGGTCAGGTGGATCGTCGTCCACGACCCGGCGAAGGTCAGGAGGATCGCCGTTCTGACGGTCGAATGGATGAAGACCCTGGTGGAGAGCGGCCATCCGATGAGCGGCTACGTACCGGGACTCATCGGTGCATGGGAGGCGGGATACGACGTCATCTGCCGCGATGCCCCGCACCTGCTTGTCGCCCATATCCCGGAAGGGAACCCGGCCGCATCCGTGGACGCGATCATCGCGCTCGCGCACTTCGACATCGCCGCCCCGGCGTTCGGCATCGGCACCTGCTGGGCCGGCTTCGTTTCGATGGCCGCCACGGCGTACGAACCGCTCAAAAGAGAGCTCGGCATCCCCGCAGGGCGCAGGTTCGCCTACGCGATGATGTTCGGCCGCCCGCGGTACGCGGTCCATGGCATCCCCCGCCGCAACCCGGTGCAGGTGGCGTGGCGGTAAGGGTGCTTCGAGCATGCGGGAGAGTGCATGAATTATGGACGTCTTTGATGCGATCCACCGGCGGCGCGCTGTTCGCCGGTATCTTCCCCACCAGATCGGCAGGGACGACGTGTACCGTATCCTCGATGCCGCGAACTGGGCTCCCTCGGCCATGAACCGCCAGCAGTGGGAGTTTCTGGTCGTGACCGGGGAGAGGGTCCGCGAGATGGGAGAGAATTTCCATGCGATCGCCAGGGAATACATACAGGGCCGGGATTCCCCGGAGGCGCCGGGCTCGTCCCCGATCGCCGATGAGGAACTTCTTCGGTTTGCCCTGACTTACGGGGGTGCGCCGGTGGTGATCGTCGTCCTGACCGATGCGGCCGATGCCCCGAATATGCGCAAGGCAAACCTCGAGAGCGCGAGCGCCGCGATGGAAAACCTGCTGCTTGCCGCAACCGCACTCGGGTTCGGCACCTGCTGGATGACCGGGCCGCTCCAGGACGAGAGGGCGCTGCGCACGTGCCTTAGAATTCCCGACGATAAGGGGATCGTGGCCGTCACTCCGCTGGGGTTCCCTGACGAGGTGCCCCCGGTTAAGCCGCGCCACGGACCCGGACCTCGAGCGGAACGTGCGGTGGGTGGAGTAACGTCCGGTCCTGCCGGAATATGCGAGGCATGACGAGAGTCCTCCGTATCAACGGAAGACGGAGAACATGGCAACGCTGCTTGTACATGCGCTCAAAGGGGCTGCATTGGCGGGGGCGGAGACGGAGTTCGTCCACTTCTACGACCTTGACTTCAGGGAGTGCGCGAGGTTCTTTGCCTGCAAGATGAAAGGTGGGAAGAACCGGACAGTGCTCATCTACACGATCGAACGCTCCGGAAGTGCGTGCAGGGGAGAGGTATGCGGCACAGAGCAGGGTCAACGAGCATGCCCTGCCTCCGTTCAACGGAGATGCCCGGGAAACCCGCTTATCGAGAGAGGTAGTTCGAGTCTGTTGTTGCCGGTATGAGAATTGATATATAGCGTTTGATCCGACTACGTACCGATGAAGAGGAGCACCGCGTGGACATCCCTCGTCCTCGCGCTGATGGTGGCGATAGCGGTTTCGCCGGCAGGCAACTGTTGTATACCCCCGGCAGGGGCGGCCCGGGGAGGGTGCTGCTCCCTCCCGTCGGTTCCGCAGGACCCGCTGCCGTGCAGCGGACCGGCCCAGCAGGTGCTCCTGAACGGCCGAAGATCGACCGATAACGTCTCGGGTATCCGGCGGATCTACGCCGGGAACGTGCTCGACAATCGCGAACGTGCGGCAATTCATGCGGTGATCACGGCGAAACCCGGGATCGATCTCGCCGGGATCGCCCGCGAACTGGGGATGAACCGCCAGACCCTGCGGTATCATTTGAACCTGATGGAGTCGCTCTCGAAGATAACCGCGCTACGGGACCGCGGTCTCGTGCGGTATTATGAGAACCATGGGCGTTACGGGACCCTTGAGCGCAACCTATTCATGCACCTCTGGAATCCGACTGCAGAAGAGATACTTTCGCTTATACGGTCGACGCCGGGCATCGCCCAGTCCGAGATTGCAACGCATCTCGCGATCACCCCCTCGACAGTCCGATGGTACATGCGGCGGTTCCGGGAAGACGGCATCATCACCGAGCGGCACGAGGGACGGTACGCCCGGTATGCTCTGACCGACGAAGCGGGCCGGTCGATGAGCCGGATCGGCGGCGAGAAGCCGGACGGCATGGCGGCGATGAGTTGACGATGCAGAGTCTTGGAAGAAGGGTTCGTCATCCCTGTTTTGATAAATAATCTCCGACGGTATTTTTTTTCAGAAAATTTGAATGGCGTCCGCCTTTTTTTGGAAGTATCTGTCGGCTGTGGTCGGCCCCTCGACCGGTAGACCGTACATCTTTCTCGATAGTTAGACCGTTTCTCGACACTTCATCCCGGTTGCCGACAGGGAGATGGATTGGTGAGAACACGTTTTACGGAATCCTCACAACGGCATAGCAGAGGTTTCGCAAATGAAAACCACACTGAATGTTTCGGGAATGCACTGCAGAAGTTGTGAAATGCTCATCGCAGACGCGATTAGCGAAATAAATGGCGCAAGAGTGCTCTCTGCCGATCACACGAGCGGAGCGGTTATCGTAGATTACGACTCGGAGGCGACCCTTGAGGCGATCAGGCAGGCGATCCGGGGTGAAGGCTTCACGGTCTGAACCGGAACCGGGGACCGGGACCGGACTGATCGAGTCCAACCTCGTGTTGCACGGGATGCACTGCGAGTCCTGCGCGAGGATCATCGAGCGCACGGTGGCAAGACACGAGGGGGCGCGGGTCAAGTCCATCGACACGGCTAACAACCGGGTGGTCATCGAGAGCCGTAGAGGGCAACTCCAGGCAATCCGCGACGAACTGCGCGAGAAGGGCTACCAGCTGCTCCTTCCCGGAGAGAAGGCCGCGGACGGCTTCGAGGCCGGCTCGCTACGCCGCGGGTTCGCCTTCTTAAAGAGCATGATCCTCAACGCCCGGGGATTCGAGGTCGAGCATGCGCTCATGAAGCGCGCCTTCGGAGCGGTCGCCGTCGTGCTGGCTGCACAGGCCGCGCTCTACGCCTTCGTCTTCAGCCGTATCCCCGGGTTCCTGAATACCTACTGGAGCGTTACGGTCCTGACCGCCGTCTCCGTCGCGGCGTTCTTGTTCGCTTATTACCATTCGAACGCGTTTCGGAAGAGTTCGTCCTGCATGACGGGCATGATGACGGGCATGACGTTCGGGATGGCGGGAGGCTTCCTGATCGGTGCGTTCGTAGGCGCGACGAACGGGATGTTTCTCGGGAGTATCGTCGGAATGCTGACCGGGATGAGTCTCGGCTACGTCACGGGGCGGTCCTGCGGGGTCATGGGCGTGATGGAGGGCATGATGGGCGGCCTGATGGCCGGCACGATGGGGGCCATGCTCTCTGCCATGCTGATCTACGACCGGCTCGTACCGTTCCTCTTCATCCTGACCGCAACCGAGGCGGTCATCCTGGCGGCGTACAGCTACATGCTGTATAAAGAGTTCGGGAATATGAGGCCGGGCGATATGAAAGCAAGCGGGAGCGAGTTTGCGGTTCTCGCGCTCGCAATGAACCTGGTTCTCACGGTCGTGTACGTGTACGGACCGAAGACAGGGTATGTGCTTGGAGTGTAAGGTGAAAAGATGGTTAAAAAGGCTGAGATCAACGTCGAGGGCATGCATTGCGGCTCGTGCGCCACTCTGATCTCAAGGGCGCTCCAGAGGACGCCCGGGGTTCTGGCCGCAAACGTCAATTACGCGTCCCGGAAGGCGCGCGTGGAGTTCGACGAGTCGCTGCTCGACGAGCAGAGGCTCATCGACCTGATCGCATCGAAAGGGTACGGGGCAAAGATCGGGGTCGACCCCGACAGCGAGCGTCGTATCCGGGAGAAGGAGATCTCGGACCTGAAGATCACCCTTGCCTTCAGCGCCCTGTTTGCCGTTCCGGCGTTCCTGTTCGGCATGGTCTTCATGGACGTGCCGTATCATGTGCTCCTGCTCTTCTTGCTCGCGACCCCCGTACAGTTCGTGGTGGGCAAGAACTTCTACCTCGGAGCCTGGAGCGCGCTCAAGAACCGGATCGGGACCATGGATACGCTCATCGCGGTCGGGACGAGCGCAGCCTACGGATACAGCGTCGCCGCAATGTTCGGGCTCGTTACGGAGCAGTACTTCGAGACGGCGGCCGTCCTGATCACCCTGGTGGTCCTCGGGAAATACCTCGAGGCGGTGGCCAAAGGCAGGACAAGCGACGCGATCAGGAAACTGATGGGCCTTGCGCCGAAGGTCGCGACCGTGGTGCGGGACGGCCGTGAGGTCGAAGTCCCGATCGAAGAAGTTGTGGTAGGCGATCTCCTGCTTGTCTCGCCCGGCGAGAAGGTCCCGGTCGACGGGACGGTCGTCGAGGGCAGATCGGCCGTCGATGAGAGCATGATCACCGGGGAGAGCATCCCGGTTGAGAAGGCTGCAGGATCGACGGTCATCGGCGGGACGATCAACAAGAACGGGGTGTTGCGGTTCGAGGCGGCCAGGGTCGGGACCGACACGGTCCTTTCCCAGATCGTCCGGCTCGTCGAGGACGCACAGGGGAGCAAAGCCGACATTCAGCGGTTCGCCGACCGGATCAGCGGGATCTTCGTGCCGATCGTGATCGTGATCTCCGCGATCACCTTCGTCGCGTGGTACTTCGCGCTCGGGATGTCGTTCCCGTTCGCCCTCATGGTGGCCGTGGCAGTGCTCGTGATCGCCTGCCCGTGCGCCCTCGGCCTAGCGACGCCCACGGCGATCATGGTCGGCACCGGGATCGGTGCGCAGAAAGGCATCCTGATCAAGAACGCCGAGAGTCTCGAGATGATGCACAAGGTGGACGCGGTCGTCTTCGACAAGACGGGGACCATCACCGAAGGCAAACCCCGGGTGACGGACTTCCTCGCCGCGGGCCCGGAGGGCGATCTGCCGTCCCTGATCGGATACGCGTATGCGGTCGAGCGGAACTCCGAACACCCGCTTGCCGACGCCATCACCGAGTACGCGCGGGAGCAGGGCGCGAATCCCGGGGAGGCCCGGGAGTTTGAGGCCATACCCGGCTTCGGTGTCGCCGCGACCGTCGACGGCAGATCGATCTACCTCGGGAAACCGGAGCGGGGCACCCTCGACGCGGAGACGGCGGCCGTGGTCGGCCGTCTCCAGGACGAGGGGAAGACGGCGATGATCCTGAAAGTCGACGGCACCCCCTCCGCGATCATCGGCGTTGCGGACACCATCAAGGCGACGAGTGCACGGGCGGTCGAGGACCTGAAGAACCTCGGGATCGAGACCTGGATGATCACCGGGGACAACGAGAAGACTGCCCGTGCGATCGCCAACATTGCGGGCATAGAGAACGTCTTTGCAGAAGTCCTGCCCCAGGACAAGGCCGAGTACGTGAAGCGGCTCCAGGAGAAGGGGCACAAAGTCGTGATGGTCGGCGACGGCATCAACGACGCCCCCGCACTCGCACAGGCGGATATCGGGATCGCGATGGGCTCGGGGACGGACGTGGCGATGGAGGCCGGCTCCGTCGTCCTGATGCGTTCGGACCCGCTCGACGTGCCGCAGGCGATCCGGCTCGGCAGGGCTACGATCAGGAAGATCCGGCAGAACATGGCCTGGGCGCTGGTGTATAACGTCATCGGGATACCGATTGCAGCGGGGCTCCTGTACCCCGCGTTCGGGCTCCTGCTCTCGCCCATCATCGCGGGCGGCACCATGGCGCTCTCCAGCGTATCGGTCGTGACGAACGCGCTCACCCTCAGGTGGGCAAGGTTCTGGGTGACAGCATGAAGGTCGGTGCATGGTTCAAGGAGAACAGGGGCGCGTTTGCGTTTGCTCTTGCGGTCATGCTTCTTGGGTCCGTCGGGTATTTTGCACTCGGGGTCACGGACGGCATGGGGGACGGTGCGATGTCGGGCTCGGTCGACCCGTCGATCTTCGACGGGATCACCTACAAGGTCGCGTTCGCCCCGGACGGCACGCCCAAGGTGTTTGCCCATGCGAAGAGCAACGCGCTTGCCAATCTCAGCGCAGCGGAAGGCGCGAGAATCCCCGGCGTGAACTCCATGATCGTCGGGTACGCCGAAGGAGAGATGATGAAAGAGGAGAAGTTGTTCGAGAAGCCGGGAGACAGCCTGACGGACTTCTTCGGGATAGACAGGATCGAGATCGGCGGAGTCCTGACCGAAACCGGGACGTTCGTCGACGACCTGCACTTCCTCGACACGCACGACTACGGGAATCTCGTGGGCGAAGAAGGGAGAGTATACTCGAAGATGGCCCCGGATGGGGTGCCGAAGCTCTTCTACTTCCTCGACTTAAACGAGACCGTGCCGACGAAGTTCGTGCTTGCCGAGGGCGACATGAGCGGGTATTCGATGCACGATCTCGGGGGAGGGGAGTACTACCCGCTCGTGCTCGGCTCGGCCGAGGCCGAAATGATGCGGGAAGAGAAGTTGTTCGACGAGGTCGGCGACCCGATCAGGGGATTCTTCGGAGAGAACGTGGTCGTGGTCGGAGTGCTTGAGAGAACGAACTCGAGCTTCGATATGATGCACTTTGTGCCGCTAAAAGAGGATCAGCTTGGATAAGGAGGAGATGAGGACCATGAACTCAACGATGAAAGCAGGGATCGGCATAATCGCTGTAGCAGCCGTTGCGATACTCTTCATGCACTGCGGGGGCATCGGGCCGTCCCCCGTCCCGAACGTTCCGACACCCGGTACGGGCGACACCAATGCAACAAACCCCGTTGGCACCGGGACCGGGCAGACCGAGACTATCAGCCTGAGCTACGACGGCTTCCAGTATTCGCCGGCCGAGATCCGCGTGAAGCAGGGCACGAACGTCCGGATCGAGGGTGACCCCGCCACCCTCCGGGGGTGCATGCTCGTGGTCAACATCGGCGGGTACAATGTTAGCAAGGCGATCCGATCGGGCGACAACGTGATCGAGTTCACCGCGGACAAGGTCGGGACGTTCCCCATCTACTGCAACATGGGGATCGGCGACGGGAAACTCATCGTCGAGAGCGGTTAGAGTCAGAATGGGGTCTTTGCATTCCCTCCTATTCTGCTTGTTCTCAACTTCTGCAATAGGTGGAGGGGAATTACCCCGCGGTGTACGCCGCTTCTATATCCGCGAGGTCGTAGACGAGAAAACCCTCATCGCGGAGCCGGCCTTTCCCTTCGACACCGCCGGCGACAAGGCAGAAGCGCTCGTTGGGATAGTGTTCGTGCCGGACATGCTCTGCTTTCTGTACAAGTCGTACGAGCACGCCGCGGGCCTCCCTTTCCGTGAGGCTCCCCCACTTGCACTCCCCAAAGACGATGCCGTTATCGATCTCCCGGACGGCGACAAGATCGATCTCCTCACCGCGATACCACCATCGCCCTGTAGTATACCCCCAAAAGATCTTCCGGGCGAATTCGTTCCGAACAAAGACCTCAAACCGTTTGCCGAAGTACGGGTTCATATCGACGGTATCAACTGAATGGTTCTCCGTCTCGATCGCCTGCCGGTGTGAAAATACGAAGTTGTACCAGAAGTCAAAGACACAATCTTTGATCCGGTACAGCCCTTGCCTCCGGCTGCCGAGGAGAGGCAGCTCCTTCTCGATGATCCCGAGCCGGGTCATCGCCCCAAGGTAGGGGTAGAGATGGCGGGGGTCCATGCCGCAGAACTGGGCGATCGCACCCGGGGCCGTGTTGCCGACGGCGACGGCATTGAGGATCGCCTGGTAGGTCTTCAACTCCCTGAACTCCTGCGAGAGGAGGAAGTAGGGCTCCCGGTAGAAGTAGCTGTACTTACTGAAGAACTCCCGCTCGACGAAGGTGGCGTAGTCGGGATAGTCTCCGGCCTTGAGGAGGTACTCGGGGATGCCGCCGATGGTCAGGTGAGCCTTGAGGACATCCTGGAAAGAGAACGAAGGGAGGAATCTTCGTGCATCCACCAGTTGGAGCGGTCCAAGGAGCATATCACGGGTCCGCCGCCCGTAGAGGGGGGAGGTGTAGGAGAGCGCACTGTCGGTCATCAGCCCGAGCATCGACCCGGAGAGGAGGATGCACCAGTTCGATCCGGCAAGGGCGGTATCCCAGGCTTTCTGAAGCGCGGATAGGGCTGTTGGATCGTTCTTGATCAAGTAGGTGAATTCATCGATGACGAGGTAGCGGCGCTCCGGGAGCGGTTTTTGGGAGAGGTAGGTAAGGAGTTGATCCCAGGTCGTGATCTCAAGCGTTGCAAGGAGCGGGTCGGCGAAGAACTGCGCTACTGCCTCCTGCAGCCGTCGGATCTGGATCTGCGCCGCGGTATCCTCGGCGAAATGAAGGATACCCGCCTTCCCGCGGATAAACTCGGTGACCAGCCGTGTCTTGCCGATCCGACGCCGCCCGTAGAGGATGATCAGCCTCCCGCCGTCTTTTCGCCACTCCTCCTCGAGGAGGGCACGCTCGGTCTCGCGGTCGACGAACTCCCTAATCATGATTAGTACTAATCATGATTAGTATTAATTGCTTCGTTGTCGGGTGCGGGATCGAGGTGGCACATTGCGGTGCGGAACAACTGAACGCAAACTATTGCTCAACGAAATTCGGTCAAATTTTCTGAAGTAGAAGTCATCCTAAAAGTTTCCAGCGGCTGACGATTCCTATAGTTCAGAGTATTCTGTCGCCTCCCCGAGAAAAATTGAGTGGTCTCTGGCGTCAAACCTCTGATACGGCTCC
>NZ_DANC01000052.1:13144-101374 GCF_002499755.1 Methanoculleus sp. UBA291
TTCGAGTGAGGGATCGGGAGGTGTACCCGGCGGAACGGTGCGACGGGCCGAAGGGCCGGAGCTTGAGAAGACCTTTGGTCTTCGAACCGGGTGCATGAGCACCGTGAGGCTGCGAAGGGTGCCCGACCACAGGGCGGGCACTTGAGAAACTCGAAGAGTTTCGAAGGGGCCATCCCCCTCCCGGCCCCTCCCCCGCGTGGCGATACCCGGAGGGAAGCCGTGTCAGCAATTTGACACCAAAAATTGCTTAATTCCTCCCAGGATGTGTCAAAATACTCTGAACGATATGAATCTTCAGCGCTAGACACTTCTGGGATGACTTCATGTATTGTCGATCCGGAGAGTATCGGGATGGCTCCACATCACGCAACCGGTCTGCCAGGCCGATATCTCAATCTTTTGACGGCATGCATATTTTCGATGAGGTGTGAAAGATCGCTGAAGAAGCGGAAAAAAGAGTTGCAGGATGATCTTTCCCGTTACGAGGGGTTCAGGGTCGCAAATTCCGCTTTCAGCTCCTGGTAGAACGTCTCGTTAGGGTTCTCCCTGATAAGTTCGTCGAGCGCCTCCTTGTAGATGGACGTGTTGATGTGATCGTTGACGTCGACCGTCGTCGTGTCGACATACTTAATCCTCGTAAGCAGGTCGTAGGTGTGCAGGATGCCCTTCGTGTTCGGGTCCGGCGAGATGTAGAAGTGCGGAGAGTTGATGGCCTCGGTGAGGACGTCTCTATCGGTCTGAACGTACTTCAATACCGCATCGACGGTCTCTTCCGGATTGGTCTTTGAGTAGTGGTAGGCTTTGATGAGCGCCTTCTCATACTTCACGTAGGTATCCCGGTCCTTTTCCAGCGTCTCGGTGAGGGCCGAGATGCGGCAGCAGGGATGTTTCGGGAAGTAGTCGTCCGTATAGAGAACGACCGGGAGGTTCTGCTTCTTGGCGATCTCCATATACGGCGTCCAGGTCAGCCCCACATCGACTTTGCCCGATTTCACCGCTTCCGTGACCGCAGCGGCCGATTCCAGTTCCTGGATGGTGATATCTTTCTTCAGGTCGAACCCGGCGTCCAGGAGCGCTCCCCGGAAGTTGATGTCCCCCGACGACATACGGACGGTTGCGACGGTCTTTCCTTTGTAATCGGAGAGATCGTTATACAATTGAGCATTCTCCGGCTTCACGATGATTCCGGCTCCGGCACCCATCTGTCCGCCGTATACGGTGAGGTCTGCACCCTTTGCGATGAAGACAAGAGGGGCAACCCCGAATCCACCGGTATCGAGTTTTTTGGAGATGATTGCGTTAACACCTTCGGCGCTGTTCGTGAACGACGAGAGTTCCACGTTGAGGCCCTGCTCCCTGAAGAAGCCCTTCTCCTGCGCAACGAAGATCAGCGTCCCGCCGTTGTTCGGGAGATAGCCCACCCTGAGGGTCTTTAGTTCGGCTGAGGTCACCGGGTCTGCTGCAGGTGCTGCCTGCCCCCCCTGTGACCAGAAGATCGCGACACCTGCAATGATCACAACGACGATAACCGCGAGACCGATGTAAATTTGTTTTTTTTCCATTCAAGTCCTCCAGCTCATCACGTTTGTTTCCGAAACAAGGGTATGCCCGAACCCTGCGTGGTGGAACTCAGGTAGTCCTGGCGCATCTTCCGGCGTACGGTCCATGTCCGGAACGGTGAAGCGCTGACTACTGCTTTGTAAAAAGATGATAAATACATGGAGTAAATGGTAAAACCCGCTGAATCCTTCATGAAGACGCATAGATTGCGGCAATATTTGTGAGCAACCCGGAGCGAGCGGCCGGCCCTCCCATGGCAGATCAGGCAGGATACCGGAACGCCCGGGGACCTGAACACCGGAGGCGCAAACTGCCGGATCACGGGGTATCGGGCGCTGGTCCGCCTGTTGACACTCTCCCTGCGTCCACTATCGGGAGAAAACGGTTTCCCTTCCGGAGTCTCCTCCGCAAACGACCCTTTCCCTCCGTAGCCGCCGGGACCGGGATCGCCCTGCCGCTCCGGCGGACGCTTGTCCGGGAAGATTTAAATGAACGGAGATAAAGTCTACATTAAAGGGATTTCCCCACCCTGCCTCATTCAACGAGCACAGAGAAACGAGGAGTAGATCATGGAGAATAAAAAGAAACTGACCACCGCCGCCGGCGCACCCGTGCCGGACAATCAGAACGCCGTGACCGCAGGTCCCCGCGGCCCCATGCTGATGCAGGACGTCTGGTACCAGGAGAAACTCGCTCACTTCGACCGGGAGGTGATCCCGGAGCGGCGTATGCATGCCAAGGGCTCCGGCGCTTTCGGCAAGTTCACCGTCACCCACGACATCACCCGGTTCACCAAGGCAAAACTCTTCTCTGAGGTGGGCAAGGAGACCGAGGTCTTCGTGCGCTTCTCGACGGTCGCCGGTGAGCGCGGTGCAGCCGATGCAGAGCGCGACATCCGCGGTTTTGCCATGCGGTTCTATACCGAGGAAGGAAACTGGGACCTGGTCGGCAACAACACCCCCGTCTTCTTCATACGCGACCCCCACAAATTCCCTGACCTCAACCGCGCCATAAAACGCGATCCGAGGACGAACATGCGCTCTGCAACCAGCAACTGGGACTTCTGGACTTCCCTTCCGGAGGCGCTCCATCAGGTGACCATCACCATGAGCGACCGCGGGATCCCCCTCTCCTACCGCCACATGCACGGTTTCGGCAGCCATGCGTTCAGCATGATCAACGCAAAAAACGAGCGCGTCTGGGTTAAATTCCACCTGCGGACCCAGCAGGGCATCAAGAACCTGACCGACCAGGAGGCCGAGGCGATCGTCGCCAAAGACCGCGAGAGCCACCAGCGCGACCTCTTCGAGAGCATCGAACGGGGCGACTTCCCCCGCTGGACGATGTACATCCAGGTGATGACTGAAAAACAGGCGAAGAAGATGCCCTACAACCCCTTCGACCTGACCAAGGTCTGGTACCATGGTGAGTACCCGCTGATCGAGGTGGGCGTGCTCGAACTGAACAGAAACCCCGAGAACTACTTCCAGGATGTGGAGCAGGCCGCGTTCAACCCCGCCGCCGTGGTGCCGGGCATCGGGTTCTCGCCCGATAAGATGCTGCAGGGGCGTCTCTTCGCCTACGGGGACGCGCAGCGTTACCGCCTGGGCGTCAATCACCACCAGATCCCGGTCAACCGCCCGAAGTGTTTTGCGAACCCCTCCCACCGCGACGGTCAGATGCGGGTGGACGGCAACGCCGGCGCCGCCGTCGGCTACGAACCGAACAGTTTCGGCGAATGGCAGGAGCAGCCGGAATACCGGGAGCCGCCCCTCGAGATCTCCGGCGCGGCGGGAGCCTGGAACTTCCGCGAGGACGACTCCGACTACTATACCCAGCCTGGTAAACTCTTCCGCCTGATGAGCCCGGGCGAGCAGCAGGTCCTCTTCGAGAACACCGCCCGCGCCATGGGAGATGCGCCCGAGTTCATCAAGATCCGGCACATCGGAAACTGCCTGAAGGCCGACCCGGCCTACGGGAAAGGCGTTGCGGAGGCGCTCGGCATCCCGCTCGACCGCGTGGAGTAGCGCCCGCCGCTCACTCTCTTTTTACCGGCCGGTATCGACGAAGCAGAACGGGTCTTCCGAAGCATGGTCCCCGCCGGCCGCATACGCCCGCACCCGGCAGCCCCCACCGCAGAGGTCGCGGTATCCGCACTTTCCGCACTTCCCCGCGAGTTCCCTTGGAACGGCCCTGAACCGGGAGAGAACCGGGTTTTCCGCCTCCTGCCATATCCGGGAGAACGGCTGCTCCCGGACGTTGCCGACGAGGAACTCGCGCGCACGGGCAAACTGGCAGGGGTAGACGTTTCCCTGCGGATCGATGTTCGCCACCCGCCTGCCCGCGCTGCACCCCCCGTTCAGGGACCGGACGAGTGCTTCCGCCTCAGCAACGTCGGAGGACCCGTCCCGCTCCATAGCGCGGAGCAGATGGACGCAGTCCTGCGGGGCGTCGACGGTGAGGAACTCCATGGACCCAGGATCGGTCTCCAACGCCCTCCGGTAAAGGAGGGTGAGCGCCCCGTCCACCTCCTCCGGCCCCACCTGGAGACGGTCGTAGGCGTCGCCCCCCCGCCCGCTGGGCACAAGCCAGTAGAGGCAGAACCGGGAGGCGCCGAGCGCCGCCGCGAGGTCGATCAGGGCTTCGAGTTCTCCCCGGTTCGCATTCGTCAGGGTGACCCGGAGGCCGGTCCGGATGCCGGCTTCCCGGCACCGGGCAAACCCCTCCATCGCCCGTTCAAACGCACCGGCCGTTCCCCGGAACGCGTCGTGGGTCTCCGGTCCCGCACCGTCGAGGGATATCCCGACGTACCCGATCCGGCAGTCCCGGATCATCCGGGCGGCGTCGGCGGTGATCAGGGTGCCGTTCGTGCTGAGAGCAGTCCTGATCCCCCGGTTCGCCGCCGCGCGTGCGAGTTCCGGTAGGTCCTCGCGGAGCAGGGGTTCGCCGCCGGAAAAAAGGATGAGCGGCACGCCCGCTGCGGCAAAGTCTTCGATGAGCGTGAGGGCCTCACCGGTCGAGAGTTCTTCCTCCGTCCCGCAGGCCGGCCCGGACCTGCTGTAGCAGTGGGCGCAGGCGAGGTTGCACCGGTCGGTGAGGTTCCAGAAGACGACCGGCCTGTAATCCCGCGCGAACGCGAGGTATTTCCCCGGCATCTCGGAAAGAGGGCGGTTCTGGTGACGCATGACGCCGCTGACCGTGCCCCGTCCATGCATACACTGTGTAATCCTGTTCATGGCAGGTCACCTCCATTCTCGCCGATACGTACATTCGGCACTCTCTTGAACTCCTCGGTGCTGAAGAGCACGAGATACTCCCCGCACCCGGCCGCCCGTGCAATCTCCTCGACCGCGCGGAGCACCTCCTCGCGACTCCTGCCGTGGTGCACGGTATAAAGGACGTACTCCCACCTCCCCGGCACCGGTCGGCGCAGATAGCAGTGGGAGATCCCGGGACTGGACGCGAACCGGGAAAACGCCTCTTCGTCCCATTCCGCGGGCGGCCGCCACGCAACGAGGGCGTTTGCCGTGATCCCGACGAGCCGCTGGTTTATCCGCGCCCGGATCTTCCGGATCACCCCCGCGTCGTGGAGGCGGCGGGTCCGCGCGAGCGCCTCCTCCCCCGGGATGCCGAGCCGTCTTCCAATCTCGGAGAACGGTTCACTGACCGTAGGCACCCCTTTCTCAAGTTCTGCAAGAAGGCCGGCATCAATCGGGTCCATGGTCCTCCTCGAAGAGACGGAAACGGACGTCAATTTTATAGGCCTGCACGGTGGGGAGGTTGAGCACATCCTCCCCGGAGATGCCCGTTCGGGCAAGGATATCCGCGAGCACCTCGTCGAGCCGATCCTCTGTCGGGGCGGCGAGGGTGAACCAGAGGGCGTAGGGATGGTCCCGCCGGAAGTTGTGCGAGACCTCCGGGTAGCCGTTGACGATCCCGGCCACTTCCCGCACCCGGTCCTCCGGCACGCGGAGCGCGATCAGGGACGCGGTGGCAAGCCCAAACCGGCGTGATTCAAAGACCGGCGAGACGTTGCGGAGAATGCCCGAGACGTGCAGCCTTTGCATCCGTGCCAAAAGTTCGTTCTCCGTGATCCCGAGGGGCGCCGCGATGGCGGCCCACGGGCGGGGCACCAGGGGGAGGTCGTCCTGGAGGGCATCGAGGATCGCGAGGTCGGTCCGGTCGATGCTCCGGGGCTCGTACCGGCACCACGGGTCCTCGCGCGAGACCTCTCCGCAGGGGTCGTCCGGCCGCAGGAGACCGTCGCACCACCGGGCGGGGACGGTATCGGCCCCGCGGTACGCCCGCGCCCTGCACCCCCCGCAGGTTGTCCGGTAGTCGCACCGCCCGCACTTCCCGGTGAGCCGGTCCGGATCGCGCAGAGCTGAAAATAGGTCGGAGTTGTACCAGATTTCGTGGAACGGGGTGGTGCGGACGTTGCCCGCACTCACCGGCAGGTAGGGGCAGGGCGTCACCTCCCCGGTCGCATAGATCCGGCAGTAACTGATGGCGGCCAGACACCCCCGGCTCCACCCGGAGTTCTCGATCCCAGCCTCGTCTGCGATGCGGCGGAACTGGGGGGCGCACGTCGGGCGAATCCGGAGATCGCTTTTCCGGTACCTGACGAGAATCTCCCGGATCAGCGTCTCATATTCGCCGGGGCTGCCTGCGCCAAGCCCGCGTGCCCTCCCGGTCTCCACCGGGAAGAAGACCTGATAGTCACGTACGCCGAGGGATTCACCCAGGGCGAGGACCGCCTCGACGTCGGCGAGGAGGGGACGCATGACCGTCATGTTGATCCGGACGTCGATCCCCGCGTCGCGGCAGTGCTTGATCGCCGCGACCGCCCGCTCCCATACCCCGGCAACGCCGCGGAACGCGTCGTGCCGCTGTGAATCCACCGAGTCAATGCTGATCGCTACCGACCGGATTCCCGCCTCTCTGAGCCGTTCTGCCGTCTCGTGATCGAGGAGGTAGCCGCTCGTGCCCATCGCCATCACGAGCCCGCGCTCGGTCCCGTACCGGGCGATCTCGAAGATGTCCTCCCGCAGGAGGGGTTCCCCGCCGGAGAGGACGACGACGGGTTTTCCGGTCGCTGCTATCTGGTCGATGACCGAGAACGCCTCATCGGTCGAGAGCACCCCCTCCGCTTCGTTCTCGCCTGCGTCCGCGTAGCAGTGGGCGCACTTCAGCGGACAGCGGAGGGTGACGTTCCACGAGACCAGGGCAGGGCCTCCCGGTGCGCAGATCAAGGGTTCACCCCGCCTGCCCCTGTGTTTCGGAAGCGGCCCGTCCCGTACCCGTTCTTCGTGTGCTGCATTCTTCCGTATCTCTGGTCGCCGCCGACTTCAACTTTTGGATGGGCCGACCCGATCCCGGGAAAAATTGCTCCCTTCCGGGAACCAGCTTCGTTACGCCGACGCCTCACGAAACGGATGGAAAAACGCCCGGATATCCTCCGGCGTGCGCTCTGCATACTCACGTAGCGGGACCGGGCCGATACCCTCCGGGGAGAGCGAGACCCACTCTTCGCGGTACCTGACGGCCCTGTCTCTTTCTACTATAAGTCGCCAAACCGACGATTTGAGGGAGCGCGCTATCACGCATAGACGTTCCGGGAATTCGTATCGGAGCGTATGAAGGCGTCCGTTCGGGTGCGGGGAGTAGGTCCCGAAGGAGACGTGTTCGTCGTATATCGCTGCAGAATACAGGAATCCGCTAAGGGGGCTCTCTGTGACCGGGGATATCCTCATGTCCGGGTCATACGACCCGGAAGGGTGACCCTTGCCGGTCATCCTTGACCGGAAAATCGCAGATCCGGTAGAGCATAATGTTGGTCGGCAGGTCGTCCTTCAAGAAGACCGGCCCGGGATCACCGGCGCTCCATGGGCGGAACTTCTCGATGATCCATGCGGCCAGACCGACGGGGGAGTCAAACATCCCGCAGGCAAGGGTCTACGGACGGGTCCCCTGGAGCATCGCGTACGCGCCCTCCTCAATGCCCCACACCTGAGAAGTCGAGGCCGGTGAGGTGGAGGCCGATGATCGAGCCGGCGAGAGCAGCCCCGATGTCGGAGGGATACCGACCACCTCACAGAGGTTCCGCGATCCGGTCGTAGCAGCGTCTTTCTCTGCCGGCTCACCGCCGGATTCGTATTTCCTCGGTCATCTACCGTGATTTTGGTGGAGGTTACGCTGCGCCGGCCGGCATATGCTCGCTCATTCCCCGAACGTGAACTCCGCCGCCCAGTCGAACCCCCGATTGTCTTCGTACCACTGCGGCCAGTGAGACGACCATGCAGGCACATTCACATCCCGGACCCGCTCGGTAGCCGGAAGGTAGGGCTTGATGTCCAGCACCGGCGTGTGATCGTCGGCATCGATGAATGGAACCCTGATAATGCCTGCGGCGGTATCGATGCCGAGCACCGGGACCGCCGAGAGTGCGATCGGGTTTGGCCGAACCGGCGACCGGGTGGCGAAGATCCCGATCATCTCAGGGCCCTTTGTGTAAGGTTTTCTGCACGTGGTCTCGCTCCGGCACTCCTCCGTATCGGATCGATCGCACCACCAGAGCACGAGTATATGGCCAAACCCGTCAAGCCCCAGGAGGGCTGGCCGAAACGGTTCGGCTATCTCTATAAAGAACGATCCTTCGTCGGCATGCACGATGCCGACCGGCTTTACGCTGAACGTGCGCGCATTCATATGAGTGCTCTCCCGTACGATGCCCGACCTTCGGCCCGGCACCGCCCTATCCGTGCAATGGTGGGCGCAACAGCAAAAAAGGTATGAGTCTCCCGCGGGGGAGAGTTGCACGCCTCACGGGAGGAATTCATCCACGTACTCGAGGAAACGCTCCATGGCTGCCGTCGAGTAGGGCCCTTCTTCGTACGCCGTCGTGATCGTCAGGCGGTCGCGGAAGGTGGAGGCAATCATCAGGAATCCATACGGCCAGCAGACGCAGGGGAGGTACCGGACGTCCAGGAGATCGAGGTCCGTGCCGTTCTTCCCCGGAACGGGGAGGTAGTCGCCGGGATCAAAGATCCCGAGATTGGAGAAGACCGGGTTTTTCAGGCCGGATTTTTGGTACCGCTCGATCATCTCGTCAAAGAACGCGCGCATCGCCGGCATCCCGCCCGCCATGATCCCTTCGTAGAAGAGGATGGGTGCGAGGCCGAGGTCCCCTGCCTTACGGCGGGCCGTTATCGCCGTTACCTGGTCGATGAGGTCCTCCAGACGCTCTCCCTCTTCTGCGATGAGGGTGACCTCATAGGAGACGGAGAAATTCATCGGGAGGTCCCTGCCCGGGCAACCGGGGTGTTTCCTCCGCAGGTCGGCGGATGTCAGAAGAGAGCGGGGCGCTCCCAGGTCCGCAGGATCGCTCCGGATCTTTATAAAGGCAAGGAAGAACGCAACGATGAGGAGATCGTTCACCGTAGCCCCATGTGGCTTGCCGAACGCTTTTATGAGCCCGAGTCGTCCGGAAGAGAGCGTCCGGGAGGCGATCCTGGGGGTTCCCCTCCCCATCCGTTCGACCGGGAAGCGCCACCGGTCGACGAAGGGTTCTTCCGCGGCGAGTGCGCGCTCCCGCTCCTCCTCAGAGTAGAGCGCGAGGACGCGGTCCGTGCTCCGGTCGTAAGGTCTCCGGGAAACCGGCCGAAAATCCGGGTTCTCCATGATCCCCCGGTAGGTCGCAAAGAGGTCTCGTGCAAGGACGGTGGCGCCGTGGGCGTCGCAGAAGCCGTGGTGGCAGGTGACGACGAGGATGTCGCCTCCCGCCCGGCGGTAGAGACCGACCCGCACCTGCGGCCCGGAGCGGAGATCGAGCGGCGGCGGGGGTTCGCTGAGGGGCCGACTCTCATCTTCTCCGGGCGGGGCGAGGACGAACGCCCGCTCCCACAATTCTTCCGGGACCTCCTCCCAGACGGGCAGGCCGTCCGTTTCTGCAAACCTCGACCGCAGGTAGGGATCGGACGCGATCAGCCGCTTCGTCGCCTTCCTCAGGACCTCGTCGTCGAGTTCGCCGTCGAATACAAAGACAACGTGCATCGTCGGGTCGTAGATGCGCTCAAAATAAACATTGAAGATATCGAAGGTAGATGCAGGGCGACGGACCGGTGATGAGGACATTACCATATAAATCTTTTTTTCAGGGATAACTGCTTTCTTGTGAGGCGCGATACTGCACCCGGGAGATCGTCCCCGGGTTGCAAACGTTTTTGAGCGGGGGCCGGTTACGATCTATCGGATGGAGGAAGTCCCGGATGAAGAGAAAAATCATCGATATCAACGAGGAGAAGTGCACCGGGTGCGGGCTCTGCATACCCGACTGCCCGGAAGGAGCGCTCCAGATCATCGAGGGAAAGGCACGGCTGGTGAGCGACCTCTTCTGCGACGGACTCGGTGCCTGTATCGGGGCGTGCCCGGAGGGGGCGATCTGCGTCGTTGAGCGGGAGGCCGGGCCGTACGACGAGGAGGCAGTGATGGCAAAGATTGTCCCCCAGGGGGAGGCCGTCGTCAGGGCGCACCTTGAACACCTTCTTGGCCACGGAGAGGAGAAACTCTACCGCCAGGCGGTCGCGTATCTCGCCGGGCACGGTATCCCGGTTCCCCGGCACGCCGCCCGGCCTCCTGCGGCGCCGTGCCCGGGTTCCGTGGCGCGGAGCCTTCCAGGAGAAGAGGAGGCCGGCGATCAGGGGCGTGCCGGGCGGACGGAGTCTGAACTGAGGCAGTGGCCGATCCAGTTGACGCTCGTGAACCCTGCGGCATCTTACTTCGACGACGCGGACCTCCTCGTCTCCGGGGACTGCGTCCCCTTTGCCTACGCGGATTTTCACCGCGAGTTCCTGCGGGGCAGGATCATGCTCGTCTTCTGCCCGAAACTGGATGCAGACATCGGGGGGTATGTCACCAAACTTGCGGAGATCTTTTCGCGGCACACGATCCGGTCGATCACGGTCCTGCACATGGAGGTGCCCTGCTGTAGCGGGGTGCGCTCTGTCGTGGACGAGGCCCTGAGACATGCGGGAAAAGAGATCCCGGTGACCGAATATACCGTAACGCTGCAGGGCCGGGCGACGGAGGGGAACAGGCCCCGGCGCCGGGGTCCCGGAGGCGTCACCGCCGCGAGACGTACCGGCTCCCCTTCAGGTAGAACCGGAGGGGGAGGTCCGCCGCCTTCGTGATCCCTACCCGGGTCGTCTGCACCACCTCCCCGGGCATTCCCTCCGGTCGGCGTCCGGGGAGGCTCCCGGGCGACCAGACCTGCAGGGGGCCGTCAAGGAGGGAACTGCCGTTGAGGTCCATGGTGATGCCGAGCGCCTGCGTCAGTTTTCCCGGGCCGCTCGCAAGAGAGACCGGGTCGTCGATCCCGCGCCTTACCTGCATCCGGTCGATCCCGGCGGCCGGTTCGAGCGCACGGATCAGGACCGCCTCACCCGCTCCTTCCTCTCCGGTCACGACATTGACGCAGAGGTGCAGACCATAGATCCGATAGATGTAGGCATGGCCGGCCGGACCGAACATAACGCAATTTCTCTTTGTCTCTCCCCGGAACGAGTGGGCCGCCGGGTCCCCCCGGAGATAGGCCTCATCCTCGACGATCCAGCCCATCGTCGTCCCCGCCCCGTCCCGGTGAACAAGCAGGCATCCCAGCAGGTCCTTTGCGACGGTCACGGTATCTCGTTCATAGAATGCAGGTGATAGGATCATGAGGGTCCCGGGTTTTTCCCTGAAAGGTCTCTTCCCTCATCCCATCAAGATTTTGAATAAAGGGGCCGGGTCGGGAGTGGTCATGCCGGGATCAATACGATGAAATAGTTGCGGCGCCTCACATTGAACCGTTAACACCATTTGCTAATCGACCCCGGTAACAGAGAGGTTGTGAATATGAAGAAAGGATTTGTGGCAGACATCGAGACTGAGACTGTAAAGAACACCGATTTCCGCAGAGTCCTCTATACGGGGAAGTTCAGCCAGCTCGTGCTGATGAGCCTCAAGCCCGGCGAGGAGATCGGCGAGGAAGTGCATGACACCGTCGACCAGTTCTTCCGGTTCGAGAAAGGGGAAGGAGTTGTTGTGATCGACGGCGTCAAGCACGCGGTCAAAGACGGCAGCGCCGTGATCGTACCGAGCGGCGCAAGGCACAACGTCGTCAACACCTCAAAGGCCGCCGATCTCAAACTCTATACGATCTACTCCCCGCCGGAGCACCAGGACAAGGTCGTCCGGAAGACCCGCGCGGAGGCCATGGCACAGGAAGAGCATTACGACGGAAAGCCGACCGAGTAACTCTTCGAAACATCCTATCTTTTTTTGGCGATTGCTGCCGGCGAGCAAGCCGGAGTCGTGGACGGCAACGTCCGACGTTGAGGGACCCGCCAGGAGGAGATCGGGCTTGAAGAATGCGGAAAAGACGTTTTACGCTGTTGAAATACCCTTCCGATCCCCGTCATCCATCTCCAGGGGGACCGGTGCCAGACCCTGTGTGTCTTCCGGGCTCGTCCATACAGGGATAGCCCGGAACCTGATCCTTCACCGGGCATGCCCGCAGTGGACCGCGGTGGGATCGCACGGGCACCGTTGGGTGCGAGGGAACCCGGGAACGTGAGCGCAAGCGAACCTGAGCACCGATAGGTGCAGTGCGAGAATCCCTCACCCTGCAAGGGAAAATACCCGTGACCCTGTGCGTTCCGGAGGTTCCAGACGATCTCATGCGCGAGGTGCGCAAAGCAGGCATCAACCTTCCGGCGCCGCAACATGTCCGGGCCGCCCTCTCATCTCGCCGTCGGCGCCCCGGTCTCCTTGCTCGCGGTCCGGGGCTTCTGCTCACCCTTAAAGAGATGGTCGACTCCCAGGACCGTATTCATCCAGGCCCAATCGTCGCTGAACTGGACGGCCA
The DNA here is from genome assembly GCF_002499755.1 of Methanoculleus sp. UBA291. Classification (NCBI taxonomy): domain Archaea; kingdom Methanobacteriati; phylum Methanobacteriota; class Methanomicrobia; order Methanomicrobiales; family Methanomicrobiaceae; genus Methanoculleus; species Methanoculleus sp. UBA291. The sequence continues at coordinate 25,608 of NZ_DANC01000052.1, forward strand.
TCAGGACGATAAGGGTAAGCGGAACGGCAAAGATCATTCCGGCGACTCCGAGAGCCCATCCCCAGAATATGACCGAGAGAATGACGACGAGAGCAGGGATGTCAAAACGTCTCGACGCGAAATGTGCGAATATCGGGTTCTCTACCAGTGCGTTTAAGACGACAACTGCGGCGATCACCAGAACCACGCCCCAGAGCCCGTACTGCAGCCAGGCGAAGAAGAGCGCCGGGAGCGCCGCGATGATGAGACCGATGTAGGGGATGTATGCGAGCAGAAACGTCAGCACGCCCCAGAGAACCGCTCCATGCACCCCCATGACCCAGAGGAACGCACCGAAAAGAAAACCGTGGACGAGGTTTGCCTCGGTTCTGACGATGACGAAGTCGATCAGATACTTACTCATGCGGGAGAAGGCCTCGACACTCTCGGATCGATCCGTAATGCTCCGTATGCGGGCGGGCACCCGGGGGGCCTCAAGGAGCATGAAGATGGTCGTCACCGCTATGAAGAAGAGATAGAGGAGGAGGTCTGCGAGGCCTATGGCCGATGAAGAGAGGAGCCCGACAACCCGCTGCAGGTCGATTGAAGAGGGGGAGAACGAGCCCGTGCTGAATCCGAACCGTTCTAAGACGGCAAGAAGTTCTGAGAGCCTGACGGTCAACTCCCGCTGGTAAAGGGGGAGCGCCGAGATCAGGCTTTCGAACGAGAAGAAGACAAGATAGCAGATGAGCAGGACTGCAAGACATGCGGCGACGGTGACCGCACCGACGGCGGCGGTCCCCGACAGTCCCCGTGACCGGAGCGCTTTCACCGCGGGATATGCGATCATGGTGAGGATCAGCGATACGACGATGATGGTGGCGATATACGAGATCGCCCTGATGCCGATGATGAGAAATACCGCTACAGCGAGAAAGAACACGGTGCTCGCGGACCGGGAAAGAACTGGAGTGTCTGCCATCCCGGGGGAGGTGTTTTTCGCGGGAACTATATCAATGCCGCGAAATGTCCCGGAGGGTCTCCCGCTCCAATCCGAATGATGCGACCGACCGGGAGCGCTGAACCTCCCGCTGCGCGGGGATGCCGCCGCGTGCAGAGGAGGGCCCTGCGGAAGACCATCGGCAAAATCAACCTTTTTGGTCCTGCTCCGCCTTTTTGAGTACGAATCGGAACGCCGCTCCTTTATCCGGGCATCCCGGCACGCGGTCCTCGATCCAGATCCGCCCTCCGTAGCGTTCGGCGAGCGTTCTGCAGATGAAGAGTCCGAGTCCTTCCCCTTTTCCCAGGGCTTTCCCCCGTTCGAACCGCTGAAAGAGTTTTCTTTTGAGGTCGTCCGGAATACCCGGCCCGTTATCTTCCACCGAGACCAGCACCCCGCCGTCCCGCTCCTCCGCCCGAACGACGATCTCCACGTCCAGTCCGCCGAACTTCACGGCATTGCTGATGAGATTCGTAAAAACCGTCGACAGGAGGCTATCTGCCAGGACCCTGAACGGTGGGACCTCCATTCGTATCGATACTCCACGGAAATTCCGGATCTCCTCCCCGACAACGGCGCTGAGATCGATCGGTACAAATACCGCCGATTCAGTATGAATTCGTCGGATCGTCGCCACATTAATGAGGATCTCAGTGCTCCGCACGATGCTGTCGCGGAGTTTTTGAGCGTAAACCTTCTCGGTACCCTCAAGCAGGTCGAGCATGAGATCGGCGTAGATGCTGGAGACATTATTCGCGTTCCGGATATCGTGGGTCATGATGTCGAGATAGAGGTTTGCCTCCCTGTGCGCCTTTTCAAGACTGGCCACCAGCCTGTTCCGCTCCTCTTCGACCCGTTTTCTATCGGTGATGTCGCGTGCGTTCATGATGAAACCACAATCGTTCCCCTCCCGGAGCAGGCTCGCGCCCGTGACGTCGAGGAATACCCATCGCCCGGCAATGTCGCGAATCCTGACCTCAAAGTTGAGTCTCGCCGAAGACCGGGCCGCTCCGGTTCTCATCGCTTCCACCGCCTTCGGCACATCGTCGGGATGTGCCAGGTCGAGCAGGCTCCGACCGATGAGATCGGCAGGGTCGTAGCCTCCAATCCGCTTGATTGAAGGGCTCGTATAGGTGATGCACCCCTTTTTATCGAGGAGCACGATAATATCCGATACATTCTCTATGAGAGAGCGGAAATGTGCCTCACTTTCCTGCAAGACCCGGTTGAGGCGAGCCAATTCGTCCCCTTTCTGCTGGAGTTGCTCGGTGGTGCGCTGCAGTTCTTCATTCTGGACCTCCATCTCTTCGGCGAACCGCTGCAACCGTTCCAGAAGTTCCTGCGTCTGCGCTTCAGCCTGCTTTAACTCCGTGATCTCCGTTCCGACGGCAATGGCCCCGGTGACGTCTCCCCCCGCGCCCCGCAGGGGCGTCTTTGTGAAAAAGAAGATTCGGCCGCTGATCGTTTCATCAAAGGTCTCAGTAGCCCCGGTCTCCATAATGAGTCGATCGTTGGTCATGAGGGGGCCGCCCGCCTCCGGGCCGAGGAGTTCAATCGCCGACCGTCCAAGCGCTTCGCCGGCGGATCGGCCGATCACTCTGAGCATGGCAGGATTGCACATCACAAAACGGCCCAGACGGTCGGTAACGTAGATGGGCGCCGGCGTGTTCTCGGTGATGGCGGTGAGGATGACGCTGGCCTTCGCGAGTTCGTCCGTACGCTCAATGACACGCTGCTCGAGCGTCTCGTTTAACTTCCGCAGGGCATCCTCGGCACGCTTGCGCCTGGTGACGTCGATGCCCACCTTCAGAATGAAGGAAGAGCCATCGGTGCCGGTGAAGGGAAAATCAAAGATCTCGTAGTCGCGGTTGTCCGGACCGGTCCATTCCCGGTGGTGAGGCTCCTTTGCCTTCATGACATGGTAAGACTCGCAGTTCTCACAGGGCTCCGTGCGTGAAAAAAGGTGCTCGAAGCAGCGCCGGCTCCCGGGCTCGCCGAACCGTTCCCGAAAAAAGCGGTTGGCAAAAGGCACGCGATAGTCCGGCGACAGCAGCGTCACGTACACCGGCAGCACCTCCAGGATGTCATAGAGACGTTTCCGCTCCGCCCTCGTCGCCTCCTCTGCCCGAACGCGCCCGGCGATCTCAGCCTGCAGGGTCTTGTCGGACTCCAGGAGTGCCCGGGTGCTTTCCAGGACGCGCATCTCCAGTTCGTCGCGTAATATCTGCAGTCCCCCCTCGGCCCGCTTACGCTCGGTAATATCCTGCCCCTGTGCGATGACCGAAGAGACCGTATTTTGAACGCTATCATATACGGCAACAGTGTTCCACAGGACGGTCCTGATCTCACCATCTACCGTGAATATAGGAATTTCAACGGATTTCCACCACTCCCCGGCGGTCACCTTCCGGACAAGATCCATCAACTCTTCTTGTCTGTCTTCGGGGAAGAGAATGGCCGGAGACTGACCGAGGACCGCGTGAGCGGCACGACCTGTCAGCCGCTCGGAGGCGTTGTTGAACAGGGTGATCCTGAGCGCCGCATCCCAGACGATGATGGGGACGTTCGCGCACGCGATCAGGTTCTCTAGAGACTTGATCGTTTCCGCCATCTTTCTGAGCGATTCGTAATTCAATGTCAAAATCGAGAGTCTCCTCTAAATGATGCATCGGCGAGCGGACGAGTATCCCGGGAAATCTGCATCAACCGCACGGGAAATCTCATCGGCCATATCACTCTCGGGCTCCCATTTCGGCGGACCTGATCTTCATCACCCTCGGGCGTCGTACGGACCTGCTCTTTAGAGAGGCGTCCTTCTGCTGTATGGCGAGCACGTCATGATTCCTTCCGTGCCACTGCAACTCAATAGTAAATACCATCAGCAGTGGTATATTATTCCTCTGGTCAGCACCGCGCCAATCCCGAAATCATCAGGAAGATTCTGATCTATATCCTCACATTTATGAAAGATTTACCGGAATTGCCCTTTAATATCAGGCAACTCACAGACATGCATGTTTCCTGACGTAAGGACCAATAAAGAAGTATAAGAGGAAATTTTTATAAATTATCACCTATAAATCAATGGATAAATTTTGGGATTGTCCCATTATTCTGCAGCCGGGCCAACGGCACTCCCCGGCAGAGACCGAACCGATAGTATCGCCGGCCCGGTGACCGATAGTTGCCGGAAATACGGCAACTCCGGTCCATGTTCAGGGTGAATTCAGCGCGTTGCTTCGAATAATCTTCTTCATCACCGTATCCCAGGACCCGGTCGTGAGAAAACTCTCTTCCATATAGCCGACTACCTTTGCAAACTTCTTCATGGGGAAAGCCATCGTCAAGACGTCGGACGGGACACAGGACCGTGCCGACGGGTCGAACATCCCGAGCACGGCTCTCGGGTTCTCGTTCTGCTGCTCAAGCCGGGGGTAGTAGAAGACCGAGCTGCACCCGGCTCCGAACGGGCAGACGACGCCGTTCGGGTCGGCTCTATCGAAGTTTGCGAGCGTGAAGAGGCCGGAAAACACCTCAGGCCGCGCGAAGAAGACCACGGCGTCCGGGCTGTCCGCATCCGTGAGCCGGTCCCAGCGCTTGAAGACGATGTGCTTTCCCGTCGCAGGCATCCGGGCAGTCCCCCGGTCGAGTTCGTCCACGATCTCCGGCGTCTGCTTGTAGCGTTCTCCTTCGATAACGCCGGGTTTTCCGTAGGAGAGGAAGTAACGGAAATCGGGAAACCGCTCGGCGTCGTAGCCAAGGTAGAACCTCCCCCCGCGGCACCCGATCGAGTCTTCGGAAAAGACGAGGCCCGTCCCTTTTCTCACCCTGACAAGGTCGCAGACAAAGCACCTCCAGCCCTTCGGGACGGAGGCCCGCTCCACCCCGTCGGTCCTGCCCCCGACCTCGAACGTGATCGGAGTTCCGTCCCGGGGAAGTACTGCTCATGGAACCGGATGTAGGCCTCACGCAGTTCCATGTCCATACAGACCTTTTCCGGGGTGACGGGGAAGAATCTTCTGATCCGCTTCCCGGACGGCGGGTCCGGAGAAGGGCAGATCATAAAGTATATAATGTCAACCAATGACTATTGACACATGCCTCTTCCCCTGAACGATAGGCAGTTTATGTTCTGGAAACTCCGCCGCAACGGCCTCCCTAACGTCAGTATCGCAGATCGCTTCAGCATATCCCGCCAGGCGGTCTCGAAGGCGCTGCTTGCCATGGACCGGAAAGTCGAGAAGACGCTTCTAGAGATGGCGCATGCAAACCAGATCGACGTTGAGAGCCTGAACGCGGAGAAAGGAGTCCTTTTCGGGCGTTCCGTCCCGTTCAACGTGAACGCAGTCGTGTTTATATCGGCAGACCGCGGTGTGCAGGTCTGGTACGAGCACGAGGGCGACTGCGGCGCATGCCCGCGATACACCCGGTGCATCGAGCTCCTCTGGGACTACGCGGACGAACTGGGTATCGCGCTTGAAAAGACCGGCGACCCCACGCGGATGGCCGAAGAACTCTTCGCGAAACTCCGGAAGCTCGTATGATGCCGTTCATAGAGGCGATATGGGCCTATCTCGGGTGGTGCCCTGGAGCGGGGTCGATGCGGACGGACCCGCCGGTGCGGTGGACGAAAACAGCCGCGGTGCCGGGCAGGAGGGCCGGGCTCTCCCGAACCGGGCCCGGGCGGTGGAGCCGCTACCACAACCGGGTGCTGGTTACGGCGGTAGCCTTCTCGGCGGCGGCAGCGGTAGCTTTTCTCCTGGTCGAGGATGTTTCAGGGTATCCGGTCGTGTTGGGGTATTTCCATCGGGGCGGGAGCGGTCCTCGGCTTCCTGCTTGCTTACCGGAAGCAGTACGCACGGATTGTTGCCGGCGAGTTCATCGAGGCCAACATGACTAAAAGACAGCGCATCGTCCGGCGCCTGAGCATGCCGGTGGCCACCGTTCTCCTCGTGGCCTTTATGGGTTATTTTGTCCTGAGCGGCATGCCCGGCTGGATCATCAGGTTCACGCTGGCCTTGAGCCTCGTCGGCTGGGCTCAGTACGGTGTCACGATTCTCTGGGAGCGGGGACACTGCACAACCCTGATCGCAGAGAAGGGATCGATGTACACCCTGGATACGACAGCGGAGGGCGAAAGCGCATGATGCTGAAGGTCACCAGGGCGATACGGAGGCTGATGGGCTGGTGCCCCATGGCAGGATCGGTGCGGATGGATCTCGCGGCGCTGACGACGACGACCACGATACCGGGCGGGCAGGACGGTTCCTTCCGGGCCGGCACCGGATGGTGGCATCGCCACCACAACCAGCTGCTCGTCGCGGCGCTGGGTGCATCGGCGGCGACAGCGGCGCTCGTTATCCTGTTCGGGGATGCTTCGGGGCACCTCGCCATGTGGACGGGCCTTGCCGTCGGGATAGGGGCGCTCTTCGGCTCTCTGCTCAGTTACCGCTCCCGGTATGCGCGGGTTGCCGCCGGCGAGTTCCGCAGAGAGAACATGAGCCGAAGACAGCGCGTTGTCCAGCACCTGAGGATGCCGGCGGCCGCCGTTCTCGTCGCCGCCGGTATGGCGTATCTTGTCCTGGGAGGGTTGTTCGACCGACTTCTCGGGATCATGCTGGGCGTGAGTCTCATCTGCTGGGTCTGGTTCGGCCTCACGATCCTCTGGGAGCGGCGGCACCAGGCGGTCATGATCGCGGAGTGGGGGTCGGTATATACCCTGGATACGGCAACGGAGGGCGAACTCATATGGCGTTGAGGTTTGCTGAAGCGATACGGAGGTTGATGGGCTGGTGCCCGAATGCGGCAATGACCGGCAGACGGTGTGCCGCGCTTGAGGTAGAGGTCGAGACGGCGAAAGAAGGCGGCCGGGAGGTGGTGGAGGGTGCACTGGTGGATTACGGCTCGATCGGCACTCCGGGAAGGCTCTTTCTGCTGCTCCTTGCCAGTGCCTGTTTCATTGGATGTTTCTTTGCCATGACTCCGGCAACCCTCGTTACGGTTCCGACAACCTCTGTTATGTTTCCGGCAGGAGGCCTCCTTCTGCTGGCTATCGCACTGGGTTGCGCCGCTCTGGAGTTGTATGGGACCGTACGAAGAGCCCGTATCGATATCGCCCACGACGTCATCACCATCAATCGGACGCTCTTCCGGCCGCTCGTCATCCCGAGGGATGCCATCGAGAAGGCGGAGGTGGGAGAGAACAAACTCCCCGTCCCCCTCTGGCTCCTCGTGGTAGCGCTGGCAGCGCTCTTCACTTCGGCGGCCGGCAGCGTATACACCGGGTTTGGAAACCCGGCCTCAATGCGGTTTCTCTTCGGGCTTGCCGCCGCAGTCCTCTTTCCGGCGCTCTTCTACCGCACCTACGTGCGGACCCGCTACCCGCAGGCCCTGGCGATAACGACCACGAAGAAGAGGATTGCTGTGATCTACACCGATGACCCCGAACGGGTAGTCCGAACGCTGGGGGTGGCCGGATGACGGTCTTCATGGAGTATATCCGGAAGAAGCTCGGCTGGTGCCCGAATGCCGGCGCCGTCGAACCGATCAAGCGCACGAGCGCACAAGCGGGCTACGGGGATGCGTGGAAGGGAAGGAGCCCGGAACCAAACCCCGGCCCGGAGCTCGCCGGCGCCGCAGGCGCCGATCGGGGCGGCTACCAGGACAACATGCTGCTGATCCTCATTGCTCTGGCCTGGCTTCTTCCGGTCGTGTACGACCGTGAGTTCCTCCCGATCCTCATCATCCTCTCCGCAGTCGTCGTGTATTACGACGCGCAGAGCATCCGTGCCGGGGACAAGTTCGAGAAGGAGACGCTTTTCGGCGATATCGTCACCTGGCAGCCGTTAACTTGGGGGGCGGCGACGCTTGTCGGCGGGATCATCATCATGGCGATCTACCTCTTCCACCGCAAGGAGATCTACCGCGCAAACTTCGGCGGGGAGGCATCCGCATGATGCTGAGATTCGCTGAAGCGATACGGAGGTGGATGGGCTGGTGCCCGAACGCAGCAGCGGCCGGAACCGTCCGGCGCCGGTATGCCACGCCGGCCGGCGAGGTCGGGATCGGAGCAGCGAGAGAAGGCAGACGCGAGGCGGTGGAGGGCGTATTCGTGGATTACATCGGTCCCCGTTTCTTACCGCTGTTGATTCTTGTTTTCGGCGGTTTTTTCGTGCTCTTCGTGGTGGGCTTCCTGATCCCCTCCCTGCGTCCCGGATTCTATGCTTTCACAGGCCTCTTCTTTATGGCGTATGCCGTGGTGCGTCTCTATCTCGATACGAAAAAGGCTGAAATAGAGTCATCCGGGGGTTCGGTCGTTGTCCGGAGATCGCGTACTCGCCTCCTCGTCTTCGGAAAAGATGCCGTCAGATCGGTCGAGGTGAAACAACCTTACCTGCCCATACCCCGCTGGGTGTCCGCGTTGCTCTTGATTTTCATGTATGTGGGGGTATTCTACGGCATGGTGTGGATCGGGGCGATGCGGTATCCGGGCAGCCCGGCCGACCCCGATTTTATCTTCCACGCCTTCTATTTGGTCGGCTTCATGGTGTTTATGCTGGAGTTGCTCTGTCGCTCCCTGGTCAGCCTGCGGTATCCCGGCCATCTCAGGGTGAAGCTGGAGCCCGCCGGGTACCTCCACGTCTACACGGACGACCCCGAACGGGTAGCCCAGGTACTGGAGGTTTCCTGATGGCGATATTTCTGGAGTATATCCGGAAGAGGCTCGGCTGGTGCCCGAATGCGGCCGCCACCGGAATCGACCGGAGGCGGTATGCTGTGCCGGAGGCCGCGTTCGGGACCAGGACCGCGGCGGGCGGAGAACGGGAGGTAGTGGAGGGTGTCCTTGTGGACTACGGCCCTATCGGCACTCCGGGAATCTACCTCGTGCTGCTCGTTGCCGGCGCTCTTCTCATCGGGTGCTTCTTCGTTCTGCCTCAAGCAGGGGGCCGTCTTCTGCTGGCGATAATACTCGCCGCATATTCCGGGGTGGAGTTGTATGGAGTCGTACAAAAAGCCAGTATCGAGATCGCTCGCGGCATCATCGTGATTCGGCGCCCGTTCTTCCGGCCAATCGTTATCCCGAAGGATGCCGTCGTGAAGGCGGAGGTGAGAGAGAACAAACCCCCCGTCCCCTCCTGGATCTTCGCGGCGGCTCTGACGGCGCTTCTCGTTTCGGCGGCCGGCAGCATATACAGCGGATTCTCCAACCCGGCTTCCATGCGGTTTATCTTCGGGTTTGCCGCCGCGATCTTTTTCCTGGTGATCTTCTACCGCACCTATGCGCGGGCACATTACCCGCAGACCCTGACGATAACGACCGCAGAGAAGAAGATTGCCGCCATCTACACGGACGACCCCGAACGGATAGCCCGGACGCTGGAGGTTTCCCGATGATAATCTTTGTGGAGTATCTCAGAAAGAAACTCGGCTGGTGCCCGAATGCAGCGGCGGCCGGAATCGACCGGAAGCGGTATGCCGTGCCGGACGGCAAGATCGAGACCGCGGCGAGAGAAGGCAGCCGGGAAATGGCGGAGGGCGTATTCGTGGATTACGTCAGTCCCTGGTTCTTACCGATCTCGATTCTCGTCTTCGGCGGGCTCTTCGTGGCAGGCCTCCTGATACCCGCGTTGCGTCCCGGGTTCTCTATTCTCATGGGTCTCTCCTTTATGACGTATGCCGCGGTGCACCTCTATCACGATACAAAGGGGACCGTGATTGAGTCGTCCGAGAATTCCGTCATCGTCCGAAGATCGCGTTCCCGGCCGCTCGCCTTCGGAAAGGATGCCTTCAGGTCGGTCGTGATGATAAAGGCGTATCCTCCCGTTCTTCGCCGGGCGTTTGCCCTGCTCCTGGTCCTCACGTATGCGGGGGTATTCTTCGTCAGGGCAGGGGTTGGGTGGATGCGGTATCCGGACGCCCAGGCTGTCGACCCCGAATTCGTCTTCCAGGTCTTCTTTGAGGTCGGCTTTGCGGTGTTTATGCTGGAGTTGCTCTATCGCTCCCTGGTCAGCCTGCGGTATCCCGGCCATCTCAGGGTGAGGCTGGAGCCCGCAGGGTTCCTCCACGTCTACACGGATGACCCGAAGAGGCTGGCCGTGCTGTTCGGCGCCCCGCGATGACGGAGCATACCTTTTGAAGAGAACAGCCCAATGTACACGGTAGCGACATTCAATGGACCCTACACCGAATACCCTCCCGCAACCCCCATCCGACGGAACGGTCAGCTTGGTTGACGGTACCGCCGACGCTCAACCGTCCTCCCCGCCGCTCGTCGAGTTTCGGAACGTCAGCGTCGTCCGGGGCGGCCGGAAACTCCTCGACTCTGTCTCGCTCACGGTCCGGGAGGGAGAGCAGATCGCCATCCTCGGGCCGAACGGTGCCGGGAAGTCGTCGCTCATCCGGGCGATCACCCGTGAGTACTACCCCTCCTCTCCGGGGCCGGGCGTCGTCTTCAGGTTCCGGGGGCAGGACCGGTGGGACGCCTTCGACCTGCGCTCCCACATCGGGCTTGTCTCCGGCGACCTTCAGCACACCTTCACCCGCGGCATATCGGGCCGCGAGGTCGTGCTTTCGGGGTTCTTCTCGAGCGTCGGGCTCTTCTCCCATAAGGTGACGCCCGATATGGAGAGAAAGGCAGACGAGATCCTCGAGTTCCTCGAGGTCGCCCACCTCGCGGACCGCCCGATGACAGAGATCTCTTCCGGCGAGGGGCGCAGGCTCCTGATCGGGAGGGCCCTGGTCCACGACCCGGGCACTCTCGTTCTGGACGAACCCACGAACAGCCTTGACCTCGCCGCGCTCCACATCTTCCGAAAGACTCTCCGGAAGATCGCACGGTCGGGCACCGGCATCGTCCTCGTCACCCACAGCCTCCCCGATATCATCCCGGAGATCTCCCGGGTCGTTCTGATGCGGGACGGCGCCGTCAGGATGGACGGCCCGAAGACGGATGTCCTGACCAATGAAGCCATCGGCGGGCTCTTTTGCGTCCCGGTGCGTGTGGTGGAGGAAGACGGGTACTTTTACGCGACGGGATACTGAGCGAGGGCCACATCTTCACCTACCCGGGCTCCGAATTTTGTCGTTCCTCGATCAGCAGAACGTTTAAGGCGGGGACCATCCCGCATACCTGCGGCACCTCACCGGGTGTCGCTATTCCCGAGGAGAGAGGAATGAGAGACGATGCGAGTACTGCAGCCGTCCGGGACCTCATGGCTGAGTTTGCCGCCCGGACGGGGCTTGACCCGTCGGGTATCCGTCCCCGGCGTTACCTCTGGACGGACGCCTACGCGGTCTGCAACTACCTTGGACTCTTCCGCCGGACGGGCGACGCGTCCTATCGGGACCTCGCCCTCCGTCTCGTCGACCAGGTGCATCACATCCTCGGCCGGCACCGTGACGATGACCGGAGGACCGGCTGGATCAGCGGTCTCTCCGAAAAGGAGGGAGAGGCGCACCCGACCCGGGGCGGCCTCCGGATCGGTAAACCGCTTCCCGAACGCGGGCCGGGCGAACCGTTCGACGAGCAACTGGAATGGGACCGGGACGGGCAGTATTATCATTATTTGACCAAGTGGATGCACGCCCTCAACCGGGTGAGACGGGTCACCGGAGACCCGGCGTATACCCGATGGGCGGCTGAACTTGCAAAGACGGCCCATGCCGCGTTCACCTACGTCCCCGCCTCCGGCGGCGGGAAGAGAATGTACTGGAAGATGAGCATCGACCTCTCCCGGCCGCTCGTTCCCGCAATGGGCCAGCACGACCCGCTTGACGGGTTCGTCACCTACAGCGAGCTCCAGATGGCGGGGGGCAGTGGATGCGGAGGATCGTTGCAGTCCGACCTATCCCCGGAGATCGTCGATATGGCTGGCATCTGTCGGGAAGGGGGCTTGGCCACGGACGACCCGCTCGGCATTGGCGGTCTCCTCTTTGATGCCGGGCGGGTAGTGGAGATGATGATCAGGGGCGGCTTTGCGTACATAGACCTGCTGGCCTCCGTTCTCGATGCTGCCCGGACAGGCCTCGCCGCATTTGTCGGGAGCGGTGCGCTCGAGTACCCTGCGGCGTACCGCCTTGCCTTCAGGGAGTTCGGGCTCTCGATCGGCCTATCGGGGGTGGACGCTCTCGTGAAGCGGATCCGGGAGAACCCTGACCTTTTCGGGCGGCAGAGCCCCGTGCAGCGGCGAGCCGGGGCGCTCGTGGAGTACGTGCCGCTTGCCGGCAGAATCGAACGGTTCTGGATGGATGCAGGAAACAGGCAAACCGGAACCTGGACAGGAAACCGGGAGATCAACACGGTGATGCTCGCCACCAGCCTCGCTCCCGGGGAGTTCCTGGCAATCTAGAGGGAGACGGTACCCCGCCGTGTCCCGGCACCCATACTCTTTTAAGGAGAGGCGATAAGATCGGACTTAAAAAGAGGAACGAATCATGTCATCCAGACTGATGGATTACTTCAACAAACAGCCGCGGCTCGGCGTCCTCAGCACAGCAAACAGAGAGGGCAAGGTCGATGCGGCGGTCTTCGGCTCGCCGATGATGGTCGACGAGAAGACCGTCGTTATGGGGCTCGGGAACAACCGCACGTTTGCCTACCTGCAGGAGAACCCGAATGCCGTCTTCACGATCATGGAGCAGGGAGCGACGCTTATGGACTGGAAGGGGCTTCGGGTCTACCTGAAAATGAAGGAGTTTGCAACATCCGGAGCGGCGCTGGAGGATTACCGGAAGAAGATCGCTATGGCCGCAGGCAAAGATGCGGCGGCGATGATCCATGCCTCGGTGACGTTTGAGGTCGGTGAGGTGCGGCCCCTCATCGATATGGGCCAGGGCTGGGAGAAATCCATCTGAGCTTCGGGAAGGGGGCCTCGTCGGAGGACTCCCCGGTCTCCCATTCCGGAGGCCCAAGAACAGCCCTCAGAGACGACCGACCCCGGGGCTTCCCCCTGTGCTCCTGCCGCGCCCCCATGCCACGAGGAGGCGGACGCATGCCTCCACCTACTCCGAGAGGAACTGAAATATCCACAGCAGGTGCTCGTTGAGCGGTTTCTTCTTCTGCCAGGTCTTCTCAAGCGGCGTGCACAGAAGGTCGCCCCCGACCTCGCCCACCATGCACCCGCTCCGGCCTTCAAGCAACGCCTCGACGGCGGCGACACCGAAGAGGCTCCCGAGCACCCGGTCGCGCAACGTCGGCGGCCCGCCCCGCTGGAGATGACCGAGGACGACGACGCGCGATTCGAAGTTGAGGCGTTCACTGACCTCCCGGGCGATCTGAAAGGAGATCCCCGGCGTCTTTCCCTCCGTCACCACCACGATTGCGCTTTTCTTCCCGATGGTGAACCCCTCCCGTATCCGCTCGCTGATCCGGGCGATCGAGAGTTCTTCTTCCGGGATGACCAGTTCCTCGGCACCGCCGGCGATGCCGCTCTCGAGTGCCAGAAATCCGGCCGTGCGCCCCATCACCTCGATGAAGAAGAGGCGTTCGTGGGACCGGGCCGTGTCGCGGATGCGGTCGATAGCCTCAACCGCGCAGTTCGCTGCGGTATCGAACCCGATACAGTAGTCGGTCCCGTAGACGTCGTTGTCGATGCTCGCCGGCACCCCGACGAGCGCGGCCGTATCCGCTTCGGCGGCAAGCAGGCTTGCACCGTGGAACGTCCCTTCTCCTCCGATCAGGACGAGGCCGTCAAGTTCCAGCCGCTCAATGGCCGCCGCCGCCCGGAGCCGCCCCTCCTCCGTGGAGAACTCCAGGCTCCGGGAGGTCTCGAGGATCGTACCGCCCTGGTGGATGGTGTTCCGGATCGCCGTCCGGTCGAGCGGCACCGCGTCGCCGGCAATGAGCCCGGCATACCCATGGCGTATCCCGAGGACGACGTGGTCGTGCGCGAGTGCGGTACGCACCACCGCCCGGATGCAGGCGTTCATTCCCGGGGCGTCGCCGCCGCTCGTCAGGACGCCGATGCGTCTCATGGGTCCCCCGCATCGTCGAGTGCCTCAACGCCCGGAAGCGGCTTTCCCGCAAGCATCGCGAGGGCGGCCCCGCCGCCGGTCGAGACATGGGTCATCTCGTCGGCAAGCCCGAACATCCCCACCGCATCCGCGGTCGAACCGCCGCCGATAACCGTCGTACCACGGAGCGTGGCGAGGGCCGCGGCAATCCGGCGGGTCCCTTCGGCAAACTCCGGGACCTCAAAGACCCCCATCGGCCCGTTCCAGACAACGGTTCGCGAGCCCGCAAGTGCACGGCAGAACTCATCGGCAGCCCCCGGTCCGATATCAGCAACGATCCGGTCGTCCGGAATCGCCGTTGAGGGTACAACCCGGACCGGGACGCCCGGCTCCAGTTTCTCCGCAACGACGACGTCCCGGGGCAGAAGGAGGCGGACGCCACGTTCCGCGGCTTTTGCCTCAAGATCCCTGACGGCATCGAGGCTATCGGTCTCAACGCGTGATCTACCGGTCCCGTATCCCCGACTCGCGAAGAACGTCGCTGCCATGCCGCCTCCGATAAGGAGCAGATCCACCCGGGAGATGACGTGTTCGAGAACCGCCAGTTTATCGCTCACCTTGGCCCCGCCGATCGCGGCGGCAAACGGCCGTTCGGGGTCTTCCAGGATGCGGGTAAAGGTGTCCACCTCTTTTTCGAGCAGGAGCCCGGCAACCGCCGGCAGATGCTCAGGAACGCCCACGACCGATGCATGGGCCCGGTGAGAAACGCCGAAGGCATCGTCGACATAGATATCCGCGAGGCCGGCGAGGTTCGCCGCAAAGACCGGGTCGTCCACCTTCTCCTCCGGGTGGAACCGGAGGTTCTCAAGGAGGACGACGTCTCCATTGTTCATCCCCGCAACCGTGCCCTCCACCTCCGGCCCGACACAGTCCTGCAGCGCGGCGACCGGCCGATCGAGCAGCACCGAAAGACGATTCGCCACGAGGGCGAGGCGTAGCCGCTCCACGACCACGCCATCCGGCCGGTCCAAGTGAGAGCAGAGGATGACCCGTGCGCCCCGCTCGCAGAGGTAGCGTATCGTCGGGAGGCTGGCCCGGATTCGGGTATCGTCGGCGATGGCGCCGTCGGCGTCGAGCGGCACGTTGAAGTCGGCACGGACGAGCACCCTTCTCTCCCGCACATCGATATCCCGGATCGTCTTCTTTCGTCTTGATAATCCGTTCTGCATACCAGCATACCCCCGGAGCGGCGAAGAACTGCAGGAGATCGGTGCCGGGTGCATGGGCCGGCTGTCCTTCTCCATCCGGCGCTCTGCGGTCTCCCCGGCCGGCCGATCTAAAGTGTTCCCGGCCGAAAACCCGGTTCTTCACACGGGCCCGCGGCCAATCCAATCACGGCTCTTGTGAGGGAGTTCACCGCTCCTGACGGCGTTCCCAGTAAGGCGTGTAGCCGTAGTGGCTGTACATACCGGTGAGCCACTCGCGTTCGGCGGTCGTCGGCCAGTTCCCTTTGTCAAATCCCGGTGCGTTCTCCAGCTGCTCTTTAGGTACGTCGAGAACGAAGGAGTCGTCGGATGCGTTGTACTGGAGAGCCGCCCAGGGAACGGCGAAGAGTTTATCGCCAAGCCCCATGATGCCGCCGAACGAGAGAGCGGCATAGGCGGTGCAGCCTTCGTTGATATCGACCACGATATCCTTGATATTTCCGAGGTCCTCGCCACTCGGATTTCTGACCGAATAATCTGCAATATCTTTTCCCCGTATAATGTTCCGTCTCTCCATCTGTGTAGTAGCTCCTCTCATGTGCATCACGTCTCCACGAAAGCGTGGGCTGTTCCATCCCACAGCAAGAGGGTCCATACGGGATGGGCCATATTTAATTCTTGCTACAGTATAGTAAAGAGCAAATATACCTTGGGGGGAGCGGCTTTCGGGCGATTTCACTGCAGCGGCCTCCCAACGAAAAATTATCGTGTCACGTAATGGTTCAGCGGGACGAATCGGGCCAGCCGACGACGCCTCATGCCGACCCGGACTTAGGGGGCGTAACCCGGGGTTGGGCGTCATCTTCCAGATGATAGTGCTTTCGCAGGAACTGCCTGACGTTCAGCGATGCGACGTACCCCTGGTCCAACTCCGTGACGATCCTATCGATGATCTGCGCCTGTTCGGCGATCTGCCGGGCGGCCGCACCGTCCTGCATGCCCGCGAGACCGATGATGACGGCAAGCGGGTTTTTGATGCGATCGCCAAGGCACGCGAGGTGCTCAATGTTCCGGTTAAACTGGGAGCAGACCTCTTGCCACAGGTGTTCGTCGCTCTGGTTACCGGACTTTCGGTGCGCAACCGCAATGGTCCCGGCGGGATTGCCTTCATCGTCGCCGACAAGCGCGAACCCGAAGATCACCGCAACCGGTTGACGTTGCATATCCGTGAGGGTTGCTTCTATCGTACGCACGTTCCCTGGCAGAACGGAGCGTCCTGTCGATCCCCTGGAGACACGGTCCAGAAAACAGGCCTTCTGGAATTCAGCAATAGACTCCGGAGTCATTATAGAAGAGAGGTGTTTACCGGCCAGATCTCCCGGATTATACCCAAGGAGGAGCCTTGCCGAGGGGCTCACCGATCTTATCGCAAGGCCGGGGTCGAGGCACACGACCAGGTCGGAAGAGACGGTCTCAAGGAAGTCGTAGCGTTGCCGATATTCCTGAAGATTCGTTTCCAGTCGGCCGGAATCCTGGCTGACATGAAAGGTATCCAGGCGCGCGCCCCGGTTCGGCCCGCTGGGGATGACGGTGCTCGAGTACTCCACCCAGATTCCCCTGCACGGATTTCGGGATATGCGGTATCGCCTCGTCGGAATATTCTCACAGAAAAAGCAGGACCCGATGAAGTCCGCTTTTAAATCCTCGCCGCCCTGAAGGTTCGGGGAGACGCAGAGGGAAATGAACTCCACGGCGTTCATACCGATGGTCTCGTAGCCGCTTACCCCAAAGAGCCTCTCCATGGCCCTGTTCATCCAGACGACGGCCTGATCCGGACCGATCACTACGACTCCGTCCTCCAGGCGGTCCACCAGCAGCACCAGCATATTCCTGGTAGATGCAGTCGCACCGCGGGGTTCGCCCTGCGTGCAGCAACTGTCGCGGCAAAGTAACATCTCGGCTATCCGCTCTCGTTCCGATCCATTTAGCCCGGCTCTGTTACAATCCATATCCGCCGCCCCGACCATGCATCCGTCTTCCCCGGATCTATTTTAAAAATATCCGGTATATATGAGTTTCTTACCCTTTCAACGAAGAAATACCGCCATTTTGAGAAATTACAACGGTACGGAGCGTTTACAAGAGTACTGTACAATTTCGGTCAGAATGTAATATTTTGCTATCCCGGATCGTGTACACTATGCAAGCACAGTCTCTTATCATCTCGATACTTGTAGTTACGCTCTCGGGAGCCCTCAAACTGCAATTCGCATACGGGTTTCTCGGCGAACATGTACCGCTCACTGAGTTTGCCGCCGCGGCGCTCATTGCATACTCGGCCTATGCGTTCGACCGCGGCGTGGAGAATAAAGAGGATGAGAAGCGGGGAAGTCGGTTCCGAAAGGCTCTTCTGGTGACGGCCGGCATCGCGATGATCGGCACATTCGTCCTCTACCCGAACCCCGCTCTCCTCATACCGTTCCTCGTTGCTTACCTCTATGCAAAGGGCATTGGGGGTCACCGGTTAAAGGGAAGCAGCGGAATGAAAAACTGCATTGTCGCTCTCACCTGGTCGCTCGGCATCCTCATCTTCCTTGGCGCCGTCACCCTGCCGATCGTGCTGATCTGCCTCTTCTTCTTCTGCAAAAGTTTCGTCAACACCGTCATCTACGACGTCCGCGACGTCGATAAGGATAAAATGGCGGGGATCATAACGATCCCGACGCTCCTCTCCCGGCCGCAGGTCACCACCCTGCTGCTCGGCATCAGCCTTTCCGCCCACATTGTAGTCTTTGGCGCCTACTTCACAGGCTGTATTGCCGGCATCGACGTTCTGCTCATCAGTCTGGTTCACAGTGCTTTTTACATCGTTGCCTACTGCAACCAGTTCGAGATGCTCAGGAACGCACTCGTCGACGGGGAGTGGATTCTCTATTCAGGCTATACGATTCTGCGGGACCTGGTTCTATAGTGGCGGATCAGATCCATTCCAAAATTTATCGCTTCGGGAGACGTTGCAATGAGGTCCCGTGTGAAGTCATAACTCCCCGATTTGTAGAAGAACCCGATGGAGAGAAAGGTATCCGTGACAGTGGCAGCGATCCTGGGCGTTTCCAGAGTGAGGTATACCTCAAGGTTGCCGTAATTCTCAAGCGGGTAGGCCGAGATGAGATCGTAAACCTCCTGCGTGACCACCAGAGAGATAGGATCGCCGCTCTCCGCCAGGCCCTTGAAGAATTCCGGGTAATCAGGAAAAAGGAGTGGGGATACTCCGTATATCTCCCGGGTATTCTTCAGATAATCAGTAAAGACGCGGTGCGGTTTTAATATGTCGAACGGCTCCGAGGTGATCACCTGAGCATCGCGGATCTCGCAGAGACGAAGAGCGAACTCGTCCGGGAAAGCAATGACATGGTCCGGGAAGGCTTCGTAAAGCATGCGCAGGGTTTCGATGCTCTCCTTGAACCGCTGGAATATGATTAGGCTTGCGTGTCCCCTGTCGGTCAACGAGACCTCGCCGTCGACTTCCCTGACAAAACCCGCCTTCTTCAGATAATTGACGGTAAAGGCATACGTTGAGGAGGGAATGTGCTGTTTAATCGTATCCTTGGTCTCCTGCTGCAGGAGTGCATCCAGAACCTCAATTCGGCGTTCGCTCGAAAAGATCTTCATGAAATCAGTGATTTTCATGTACCTTCTCATATTTCGTCGGCAACGTCACATTAATCTTCTTCCTGGAAGAGACGGTATACAGAGCCCAAGAGAGCCGACTATGCCCCGGTTCCACGGATCGATCGAATACAGGAGGGCTCTCCCGCCGGCCCCGATCTCCCGACGGGGCAACAGGATGAGGAACTTCTCCATGCCATGAACGTCAACTGGCGCGCCATACCCCAGGCGAACAACACGCTCGCCGTACTCTCCGCGGCGTGCGAGGTCCACGGCTACCACATCGAAGTTACCGACCGACCGCGCCCGGACGTCACCATCTACAGCCTGAACTCCATCAACGAACGTCTTTATCGCGACGAAATCGCGGGAGCGGACTGCATAACGATTGCAGGAGGGCCTCACCCCTCTGCGTGCTACCGGGAGGCGGCGCAGTACGCCGATTACGTCGTCGTCGGAGAAGGTGAGTATACGCTCCCGGCGCTCCTATCCGCCCTTGAAGAGGGGAAGGAGCCGCCGCCCGGCGTCGCGACCGCCGCCGGCTATATACCTGCCCGCCACACCGTCCTCCTCGACGGCTACCCGCCCTTCTCCCGGATCACGGGGTTCATCGAGATCACCCGGGGATGCCCGTTCTCCTGCGGATACTGCCAGACACCCCGCCTCTTCGGGCGGTGCATGCGCCACCGCTCCGTCGATGAGATCGCCCGCTACTCCTCACGCTACCGGGACATCCGGTTCGTCACCCCAAACGCATTCGCCTACGGATCGGACGGCATCCATCTTCGGCTGGACCGGGTGGAACGGCTTCTCCGGAGCCTCAACGGCAGGATCTATTTCGGCACCTTTCCCGGCGAGGTGCGCCCGGAGTGCGTTTCGCGGCAATCTATCAACCTCATTCTCGACACGTGCGCCAACACCCGCCTGCACTTCGGTGCCCAGTCGGGGAGCGATGCGGTGCTCCGCCGCCTGCATCGGGGGCATACCGTGGACGATGTCATCCGCGCCGTCGACCTCTGCCGGGAGAACGGGCTCGTTCCGGTCGTCGATTTCATCCTCGGGCTGCCGTTTGAGAGCGACGACGACCAGCGCGCAACGCTCGACCTCGTGAAGCTGGTCACCCGGGCGGGAACGGCGCATATCCACTACTTTATGCCGCTGCCCGGGACCCCGCTCCAGAACAACCCGCCACGCAGCCTCCTTCCGGAAACGAAAAAAGTTCTCGGCAAACTGGCGCTCAGCGGCAGGATAACCGGATCCTGGATGGATCATGAGATAAGGTTTTTTAGACACACTTCTCATCTATAGTGCATGACGGATGTGCTACTCCTAGCAGATCTGCACGGTAACTACGGAAAGCTTGATGCTTTTCCCGGCTACGACTACGATGCAGTCATCATTGCAGGCGACATCACCAACTTCGGTCCACTTGAGCCTGTAGAGTCGGTACTCTCCAATTTTGACGTACCGTGTTTTGCAATCCCCGGAAACTGCGACCCCCGCGAGATCGTCGACGTGCTCGAGCACTCCGATGCGGTCTGCCTGCACGACTCATGGATCGCGCTTGGCAAGATCACGCTCGCAGGTCTCGGCGGTTCGAACGCGACTCCCTTCGGCACGCCGTTTGAGTTGACGGAAGAAGAGATCGATGAAGAACTCACCCGGATCGTCAACCGCATGGACAAAAACGTCCACAACGTTCTGGTCAGCCACGCTCCGCCGTATGGAGTGCTGGATGGCGTCGGTGAGAACCACGTCGGGAGCCAGAGCATCAGGAAGCACATGACCCGGTTCGACCTGGTCTGCTGCGCCCACATCCACGAAGCGCGGGGCGTCACCGAGGTCGACGGCGTCACCGTCGTCAACCCCGGACCCGCCTCAGACGGCTACGGTGCTCTCATCCACTTTGGAAAAGAGCCAAAAGATATTCAGATAGATCTTATTGCCGTTTAGATAACAGCATCTCCAGATACGAGGTGTAGATCGGTGGACCATCTACACCTAATTCTTTTGCAATCACCCCGATCCGGTCGGCAGCTTCTTCGTTATTCCCTTCTGTCAGGATCTCGATCTCGATGAACGTCCCGAGGGATGCAACGTCGTCGAGCGTCACCGTCACATCGTCCATCTCGTAGAACTCCCGCACCTTCAAGACCGTGGCGGCATGTCGAAAACCAAGACGCGAGAGGATCGTTTCGAAGGTCTCCCCCGAGGCTACCGCGAGGTTGAACTCCTCACGGGCCTTCGCGCTCCCGACCAGGACTTTCGGCCCTTTGTAGGTCACGGTAACCCCGGTATCGTCGTACCTGACACGCAACGCCTCGTCGGTCTCCCCGAAATCACGATGGGGGGCATTGTAGTAGACGTCGCGCTCCTGCTGTCTCCCGGCCATCCGCACCCCTTGCAGGCTCAGCCGGTCCCTGACACGGGAGATGTCGGGGACCGCAAACTTTGCTTCTACCTCAATCATACCAGTCGTCAATCGTCTCTTCGGAACGACGATAAACCTTCACCGCACGGCCCGGTCCGTGCCGGGATTTTCTGCCGGATCAGGTCTCTCTGCTCCTGTGCTGCGGCGAGGAGGGCCTCATCCCCGAGATGCTCTGCGGAGGTGATCGTCCGTTTTGTCAGCACCAGAGCCGTCGCGTAATCCCCGCGGTGGTAGAACCGGAGCCCGAGTTCCCTATTCAGGTCCGCCGCCTTCTCATACTCCCGCGCATAAAACAGATGGCAGGCAAGCGAGAGGAGAACGTACAGCCTGTCGGGGAGACGGGGCATGGAGCGTTCGAAGCAGTCGGCGGCACGGGCATTGAGGGCTACCTTTGCACCGGAAGGGAGAGTGCGCCTGCAGTGCTCCTGCAGGAGAGGGTGTGCAAAGGCGTACTCTCCGCCGGGAAGCCTCCGGAGTATGCCGCTCTTCCCTGCCCGGTCCGTTACGCTTGCTTCCGGGAGACCGAGCATGCAGGCCATGACCGGTACCGGGAACGGGGGGTTTAAGACGGAGAGTTCTTCCACCCACTCCCTCCCGGACCCGGGGAGCAGGGCAAAAACCAGCGTCGCCGGGTCCCCTGCCCCGGCGAGCACGCCCCTGACGTTCGTCGTTGAGGGAGGGAGACCCCGGCGGCGCAGGGCGTTGAAGCAGGCCATGAGGCTGAACGGACTGCTTGCAGTCCCGGCGAGGAGGCCGACAGCCTCGTCGCCGAGGGAGAGGTCAAAACGCCTTTTTGCCATCTCCCGGATCTCGTGCCCCCGCATCCCGGAGAGGGCCACTTCCGGGACACCGAGGTCCCGGATCTCTTCCTCCTGCACCGGTGCGCAACCGGGACCGGCCGCGCCTCCGGCCCCGCAGGTGAAGGCAAGAAAGATGCCGGGCGGGAGGTCGTGCAGGATATCCCTGAGGAGACGTCTGTCAAGGCTTGAAGCAAGATGAACGTCGTCCAGCAGGACCGACGCGATATGGCCGGTCCCGGCCGTCAACTCCCCGAGTTCCCGGAGCAAATCCATAAACGCCCCGCGCACCCGGTCGTACCCGACCCTGGGCGACCGGGCGTAGATGCCGATGATCTCTTCGCCGGTCTTCGGGAGCAGGCCGACCGGTTCCACCGGGGCGGCATACTTCTCGAAGACATCGTCGGCATACCGGATCGCCTCCCTTATGCCTTCGCCCCCGAAGAGATCCCCGAACCGGGCCGATACGACATGCCTCCGCAGGTCGTTTTGCAGTTCACGAATCGCGAAGAAGATCATTCCCGGGAGGTCGAAGACCTCACCCCTGAGGACGGGCGACTGCAGCCCTCCGGGGCGGTCCTGCACTTCGTATGCGAGCCAGGTTAAGAGCGAGCTCTTCCCGATCCCGGGCGGCCCGGAGATCATCACCGCCTGCCCATGCGCTCCTGCCCGCGCGAGAATGGACAGGAGCCGCTCGCGTTCCTCCCGTCTACCACAAAATTCTTCCGGGGGAGAAGGGGCATACGAGACATCCCCTGCCCCCTGCTGCGTCTCATCCATGATCCTGCCGTCGGACACTTTACTCTTGAAGGGGACTTCAACGTTTGGGCGGGGTGCCGGGCCGCCGGAATGCGGCGGCAAACAGTAAATACCATTCCATCCAAATGAAAAGGAACAACGAGACGCGCGGTATGCGACGGATCGGGACGCCTCCCGTACCGGAACCGTAACGCATCCGCTTACCAAAGGTGAATGAAATGGCACTTAAGGAAGGAGACTTTGTCAGGCTCAGGTACACCGGCCGCGTCGGTGAGAATATCTTCGATACTACCGATGAAGAGATCGCAAAGGAAGAGGGGATCTACAACCCGCAGGCGGAGTACGGTCCCGTCACCGTCCGCCTGGGGAGCCACCACGTCATCGTCGGCCTTGAAGACGAGTTGATCGGGAAAGAGGTCGGCGCCGAAGGAGAGGTTGACGTCCCGCCTGAGAAAGCGTTCGGGGCGCACGAGGAAGAGCAGGTGCGATCCGTGCCGGCCACGCAGTTCCGCGAGAAACCCAAGCGAGGAACACGGGTCGAGGTTGAAGGCCGCGAGGGCATCGTCGTCGACGTCATCGGGAGGCGCGCGGTCGTCGACTTCAATCACCCGCTTGCGGGAAAAACCCTGCACTACTCCTATGCAATCCTCGAGAAGGTCGATGACCCGGTCGAACAGATCGCGGGTCTCATCAAACTCTTCTCGGGCCGAACCGACATCAAGATCAGTATCGCCGACGGCGTGGCCGAACTGGCGCTTCCTCCCGCAATCATGTACGACCGGCGCTGGCTGGTCTGGCGGGGCACCCTCATCCGCGAGATATTCGAATACAACCCCGAAATCGAGAACGTTGTTATGAAGGAGACGTTCCCGCGCCCGGCAAAGCCTGAAGCGGCGCCGGAAGTCCCCGGGACGGAAGAAGAGACGAAAGAAGCCGAGGAGTAATCGACCTCGCTTCCACATCTGCTTTTTTTTTAGAATTTTACCCGGTGGCGCTGTGGGCATCCCCTGGATGGGCCCCAACGGCTCTCGGCAGAGGGTCTCTGGACTCTGGTAAAACCCCTCTCAGCGGCATGCTGCCGCACCCCCACAACAACCGGGCGCTATCCGGAGGCTGTGAAGCACCGGTTCGGACGTTAACACTCCCCCCGGGCAGCCGTCGAAAAGACCCTCAAACCGGGTTTTCCGGGACGCCTTCCGCTACCGGAACAATCAGAGAAAGGGGCCTGGAAAGCCCCGGGTAAAGAGAAAGAGAGACCGAGTTACGCGGACTTAACCGCGAGCTCGACGTCTTCTGCCTTGATCGTCTTGCGTCCTGCGTGCTGGGCAAGCCTGTTGGCTTCCTTGGTCAGCTCGGCGATATACGCCTCAGCCTTCGTTACCAGTGCAGCAGCGGCATCGCTGCCCACTCTCTCAGCACCATTCTTCTTTGCGATACGTACGACCGCAGCAATAGGTAGATCTGCCATAATCTAATCTCACCTCTAAAAAGAAGTGTATGAGTTAATATTTAAACATTTCGGGATTATCTCCAAAATTTACGTCCCTCTCCCCCATCGAGGGTACATCCGGGCTGAGCATCCGGATACCCGGCAGTAAATTATGGCGATTGGAATACCACCATATCGGGGGTATTTTTGTTAAAAGAGCGAAAATTTAAGAGACAGGAGTTTCCGCAAGAGATTTTGCGAGCATTACTGCATTGGTATAATTTACTGAGGCGCGCGACGTATCCACAAAAATTTTATCGATATTTACCACCGGAGCCCCATGTCCGACACCGGCCCCAAGGAACGTGAGCGTGCGGAAGATCAGGTTCCCGGAGACCCCGTCGGGAGCGACGACCACCCCATACCGCCGCGCCGCCTCCTCAATTAGAATCTCGGTGTGCTCCGCACCGGTCAGACGGGCAACGAGTTCGGCATCAGCCATCGTCCGGTCCACGACCGGGTGCCGCCCGAGATCGCCGAGCCGTCCGCCCGAGAGGACCGCCACCCCCCCGGAGAGGCCGAAACGCCGGGCGATCTCCCGGCCGCGCTCAACGAACCGGATCTTTTCCATGACCGTCCAGCCCTCATCGACCCCCACGGGGGCGAGGAGGAAGAGATGTCCGTCGGCGGTCTCAAGAAGGGCAATCCGCTCGAGGTGATCGACGCCCGCGGCCCGTTTGAGGGCCGCGAGCGTGGAGGATGCGGGCAGGGTGCCCCTGACGGCGGCATCGATCCGGCCGTCGGCAAGAGCCTCGATGAGGGCCGTCTCCGGCTCTTTTGCCTCGACGACCTCCACGGCACCTCCAAACGAATCGGCAGTTCCAGGATAGGAAAACAGAACGAGATCGACCGCCCCGCCGACCGCCCGGACGGTCGAGAAGACGCTCTCCCCGGGGGATGCGGCACCAAGCCCGATCGTTACCGGCATATCCCGCCTTCGGTGAAGATCCGCATGATGCCGTTATGGTCCAGGTCAAAGACCTGCGTCTCCCGACCCAGGTACCTGACGGTCAGTATCCGGCTCCCGTCAACCGTACCGATAGGAGCAGCAGCGATGCCGGTATCGCTAAAGCGGCGGCAGACCTCCTTCACGTTCTCCTCCTTTGCGGTCAGGATGAATCCCATACCGGGATACATGCGCACCCAGTGCTCGAAGGGGAGACCTATTGCAGAGAGGTCCGGTCTTGGAATCGCTTCAAGGTCGATCACCGCACCTTTCTCGCTCACTTCAAGGAGCATCCCCAGGGTCCCGATGACGCCCGGGTTGCTGATGTCTTTTCC
This sequence comes from Methanoculleus sp. UBA291, assembly GCF_002499755.1. Classification (NCBI taxonomy): domain Archaea; kingdom Methanobacteriati; phylum Methanobacteriota; class Methanomicrobia; order Methanomicrobiales; family Methanomicrobiaceae; genus Methanoculleus; species Methanoculleus sp. UBA291. The sequence continues at coordinate 51,169 of NZ_DANC01000052.1, forward strand.
GGCCGTCACGAGGTGCTCCTTCCCGAGGTCCTCCATCACCCGGATCTGAGCCCGCACCACCTCTGCCGACTTCATCGTGACCGAATCCCAGTTGAAGCTGCAGGACGGGTGCACCCGCCCGGCGAGGTCTATCGCCGCGACCACCACGTCGCCCTCCTCTGCCGTATCCGAGAAGATGAGTTGATCCATCCTAGCCGTCCCGAGAATGGCCACATCCACAACGCTGTACGGCGTTTCCGGGTGCAGGTGCCCGCCCACAATCGGGACGCCGAACTGCCTGGACGCAGCGACCATGCCCCGGGTCACCTCATCGCGGATCAGGTCGTTCGTAACGGAGAGAATATCGACCATCGCAATGGGCCGTCCACCCATGGCGGCGATATCGTGGACGTTCACGAGCACAGCGCAGTACCCCGCCCAGAACGGATCGGCCTCCATCAACCTGCTCCAGATGCCGTCTGCCGCAAGCAGCAATGCATCCTCTGCATTATGCCGGATAACCGCGGCATCCTCACCGAACGAGGCGACAACGTCGGGGCTCTCCATCCGGAGCAAGCGGACCATATCCCCGATCACCCGCTTCCGGGTAACGCCCTCGTATTCCCTGACGGCCTGTGCTACCGTATCGGTGGAGCAATCCTTCACCACAAGAACACCAGCACTCCACGTTTCTTTATGGTATTCTGCCTCATCAGAGATAATGTATTTGATTCACCGATATTATGCACTCTGTTCAAAGAGCCGCTCCCGGCGATGCGCATCCGGTCGGTTCCCCCCGGGAAAAGGAGCCCGGATGACATCCGCCGGGGCAAGCGTTGCTCTCCCTGTACGGGAACACCGGATGTCTGCCGCACCGGGGTTGTATTTTTGATGCGCCGCGACGAATAGATCGCTATGGACTGGGTGGAAAAGTACAGGCCACAGCGTCTCCAGGACGTTGTGGGGAACTCCGGCGCCGTCAGGCAGATGTATGAGTGGGCGCGGGACTGGTCGCGGCAGAAGAAGCCACTCGTCCTGTACGGGAAACCCGGTATCGGCAAGACATCAAGCGCCCATGCCCTTGCAAACGATATGAACTGGGAGGTGGTGGAGTTGAACGCCTCCGACCAGCGGACCAAATCAGCCCTCGAACGGGTGGCGGGAGCGGGTTCCACCACGGCCAGCCTCTCCGGCGCGACCCGTAAACTGATCCTGCTCGACGAGGCCGACAACCTGCACGGACAGGCGGACCGGGGCGGGGCGAAGGCGATTGTGGAGATCATCGCGGCGGCCAGACAACCGATCATCCTGATCGCAAACGATTACTATGCCCTCTCACGGGACCTCAAAGCGGCCACGGAACCGGTGCAGTTCCGGGCGCTCCAGGCCCGCTCGATCGTCCCCCGCCTCCGCCAGATCTGCGCGGCAGAGCGCATGGCATGCGATCCTGTCGCACTCGACGAGATCGCGAACCGTGCCGGCGGAGATATGCGTGCCGCGGTGAACATGCTCTACGCCGCGGCGATCGGGAAGGAGCACCTCACGGCAGAAGACCTCCACACCTCGGCAAAGGACGAGCGGTCCACCATCTTCGAGCTCGTCGGAGGAGCGTACAAGGGGCTCCGGGACGCCGACCTGCTCCGCATGGCGGTGCAGGTCGAGGATACCCCCGATGCCGTCGAGCAATGGCTCGAAGGGAGCATCGACCACATGCCCGATTCCGCCTCCCGGGCGAAGGGCTACGCCTGCTTATCAAGAGCGGACGAGTTTATCGGCCGAACCTACCGGCGGCAGTATTACACCCTCTGGCGCTACGCGAGCGCAATCATGCTCATCGGCGTCGCCGACGCCGCCGGCGCGCACGGCGTCCACGGCCGCATCCTGCCGCCGGCGCGCTGGCAGAAGATGGGAACGTCAAAGAAACAGAAGGCGGTCAGGGGGGGCCTCGCCCGAAAACTCAGCGGGATGACGCATATCCCGGAGGACGCACTGCGTGAAGATTTCTTCACCGCGATCAGCATCATCGTCGAGCAGGACCCCGCAACCTACGTCCGCGAGTTCCAGCTGGATGCCGACGAACTCGCTCTCCTCATACACGACAGGGCCATGGCCACGAAGGTGGTCAAAGACGTGGCAAAGGAGGAGAAGGCAAAGGAGAAGAAAATATCGGGCAAAGAGAAACCTTCCGGAAAGGGCAGAAAGACCCGGGATAACGACCCGCCCGGCGATGATTCCGGGGATGTGCAGCAGGACCTCCCCCCGGGCCAGGCGACGCTCTTTTAAGGCAGGCGGCGGTGATAGCAGTGGAGAAGAACAGGGCCGCAATCCACAAGTTCGCCGCCGTCCCCGTATATCTCACACCCCAGGTGGTAGATGAGGAGGTCGCTGTTGACCCGGCCGGCAAGCGCAATCAGCGGCGGGACCATCTCCACACCGGGACGCACGGCATAGATCAGGTCCGCACCCGCATAAAGCCCGATCTCGGGCTCAAAGATATCGTCGGCCACCACGGTGAGCCCGGCGTGCCGAATGCCGGGCCTGATATCGGTGCAGCGCATAAGAGCGCCGGCGGCCGCGATCATCCGCGCGGCTTCGGGGTTGTTACCGATGCCTACTTCCACAACCCGCCGGTAACGACCGGCGATGTACTCCCCGATGCTTCGTTCAATACGTTTATAGTGACACATTACCCAGAGATTAGGTAATGGGCGTCAATATTCTTTGGGACCGGCAGGCACCGGAAGGTATCGAACTTCCGGTCATCCGGATGATCGCGAGGATCCTCGAAAGGGAACCTGAACTCATCGATTATCCGTTCCTCATCGAAGGCTACGACAGATGCCGCAACCAGCACGATGCACAGAGTATCCTGGACCGCCTGCAGGACACCTTTACCCGTCGATATCCAATCTCCGGCCCCCTGCTGCTCGTCACCTCCCGGGACCTCTACGTCGACGGATGCGACTTCGTCTTCGGCCTCGCAAGACCGACGTGCGACGTCGCCGTCGTCTCGACCGCTCGCCTCGGAAACGAATACTACGGCCGGACGCCGGACGATGCCGACCTTATCGACCGGACCGCGAAAGAGGGGGCGCACGAACTCGGGCACCTCCTCGGGCTCGGGCACTGCAGCAACCCCGAATGCGTCATGTTCCAACCGCGGACGCTGGACGAACTGGACCGGAAGAAGAAGACGCTCTGCCCGGCATGCCGGAAGGCGCTCCGGGCCCGCGAAGAGAACTGACTGCACCCGTCAACGAGAGATACAACCGCAGGGGCACGGAAGACCCCGGGTGCGGAAGCGACGACGTGGCGAAGAAACGCCTCTTCAGCCGGTGACAGCCACCCCTCACAACGCCCCGATACCCTCATACCAGAGGTCGGGATGCGCCTCGATGAACGCGTGCAATCAATCGTCTTACAGACATCGAGGTCCAGGTCGAGCACCTCAACCCCGTGAGACTTGAGGAAACTCCCCCGCCGCGACCTTCCCGATCCCGCACAGAGGAAGCAGGGCATCAACGTCGAGTAGAGGGGGACACCACATCAGACGCTCGGGATCTCCCGTTCGGTCCCGATCTCGTCGAGCGCCTGCCGGGTAGCAAGCCTGACGTCGCGGTCGGCATCGCCGAGGAGGCGCACGAGCGGCTCCCGGGCCCGTGGGTTCCCGATCCGGCCGAGCGCCCATGCCGCCATCCTCCGGACCCGGGGTTTTGCGTCGTCGAGCAGCCGAATCAGCGGCTCGACGGCCCGGGGATCGCCGATGTTCCCGAGCGCCCATGCGGCGCCGGTCCTGACCCAGGAACTCCCGTCCTCCAGGCTCCGTATCAGCGGAAGGACAGGTTCACGTCCGTCAAGGGTCCCGAGCGCTCTCGCGGCCTTCCACCGGACTTCGACGAACTCGTCATCCAGCGCCCGGATCAGCGGTTGCACCGCACGGCGGTCGCCCATCTCCCCGAGCGCATCCGCAGCCCGCCACCGCTCGTTCAGATTCCCGGATTCCAGCATCGAAAGGAACCTGTGGAGTTTCGTCTCCCTTCCGGGGCCTGCAACCCCTCCTCCCGGTACCGGCGAACCCCTCCCTGCCATAGGCCACCTCACCCCGTCTTGAGCCCCCGGAGTATAAGGTTTTGCCCCCGCGGGGCAGGTGCTGCTTTGAGGAGGTGCATTTTTCTACTTTCGCCGCCTTCACCATAATCATGAAGAGCCCGACCGGTACACCGGAAGGCACGATATTCCCGCCGGACCTGGAGCATCTCGGCATCGCCCCGGGGGCAAAGATCGACATCCAGGAACTCGATACGATGGGAAAACGCCACAAATTCCAGGTTTTTCTCTACTTTGAGGAAGACCTGGCCAGATCCTCCACGCTCCGGGAAGACCTGCAGGAGTACAGCGACGTCCCGGACCTCGAGCGTCCGTTCATCAGGCTGGAGGAGTTTCTCCGGTTCGCTACCGAGTCGGACCCTCTCTTCTCCCGGCGCCTGGACGAACTCCCGCTGATCGTGGAGATCGTCGCCTACGGGGAACTCATACTACGGGAGGGGAAACCCGTGCCGTACATCAAAGGGGTGATGCCGTTCCTCGACGAGCTCACGATGGAGGACGCACCGGGCGTATTCTGACTTCCACCTCGTTCCTCACAGGACAATCATCCGACGGAAGCGATATCCTGCGCCGGTAGATGCCGGCCGGATGAGATCCGGTACCGCAAAAGATCAGAAGCCTCTTGTATCCCAACGTTTCACGTCCTATCGCAGATCCCCCGGAGATGATGTGCGGACCTGCACAGACCCGGAAACGGGTCCCGGGGTTTCATGGGAATGGTGCCCGCGTTGACAGAACCGGATTACCTTACGGCCGGACCGGCAGCCCTCTTCAGCCCGCCCTGGGGCACGCACGCCTGCCTCATCTACCAGCACCGGCGGGACCTCATCGATACCCTGGTGCCCTATCTTCAGTCAGGGTTCGAGCGGGATGCCTGCTGCGTATGGCTCACCGCAAGACCCCTGCAGGCTGATGCTGCGCAAAAGGTGCTCGCAAGGAGCGTCAAAGACCTGGATCGACGCCTGAAGCGGGGGGAGATCCAGATCCTTGACGCACGCGACTGGTATCTCCAGGACGGCCGTTTCTCATGCTCCGCGGCACTGAACAACTGCATCCAGAAAGGAATCGAGGCGCAGAAGAGGGGCTACGAGGGTCTCTTCCTCACCGGCAACATATCCTGGCTGACGGGAGCGGAATGGGATATGTTCATGGAGTATGAGACGGTAGTGAATCAGGTTATCGGGAACAGCCGGATCGCCGCTATCTGCGCCTATCCGCTCAGCGCCTGCGGGGCACGCGAACTGCTGGAGGTTGCCTCCACGCACCGGGCCGCCGCCATCCGGCAGGACGGGATATGGCGGGAAGTCGCCCTGGGGGAGGAGACACTCCCCGGCGAAGCGACAAGAATGGCCATCAGCCAGATTGAAGCGAACATCGAACAATTCGCGACGCTTGCCGACCGGATCCGCCATCCCCTCCAGCTGCTCATGGCGACGGCCGACCTGAGCGAGAACGAATATTCGGAAGTGATCCGGCAGCAGGTCCAGAAGATCGATGCCATCGTCAGGCAACTTGACGCCGGTTGGGCGGGATCGCGGGCGGTCAGGGAGTATCTCCAGAACCGCGACTTTACCGGAGGGCGCACGGCGCCGGTCACGGGATCCGGACCGTTCCCGCACCCGTCAGGATATCCAGACTCACGTCGAAGTTTCTGACCGTGTGGGTGAGCGCACCCATGCTGATGATATCGATCCCGGTTGCGGCATACCCGGCAAGGTCATCGACGGCGACTCCTCCGGAGACTTCCAGAGTCACCCGCTCCCGGAGGCCCCGTCCGGTGAGCGCCCGGACCGTCTCGCGAACGGTATCCGGCGTCATGTTGTCGAGCAGAACAATATCAGCCCCGGCCTCTGCAGCCGTGACGGCGTCTTCCACCGTCTCCGCCTCCACCTCTACCGTCCGGTAGAGGCTCTGCTGTTTCGCCCTCCGAACCGCTTCCGGGAGCGGCACCAGCGCGAGGTGATTGTCCTTGATGAGGATCATATCCGAGAGAGAGTAGCGGTGCGGGTCGCCCCCGCCGAGGACCACTGCTTTCTTGTCCAGCATCCGCAGTCCCGGGGCCGTCTTCCGTGTCGCGGCAACCCGCACGCACGGCGAGACCGTGCGGACCGCATCGACCGCCTCCCGGGTTCGGGTTGCAATCCCGCTCATGCGCCCGATGATGTTGAGCGCCGTCCGCTCCACAAGGAGGATCGCCCGTGCGGAGCCGTCGAGTTCGAGCAGGGTCGCGCCCGGAGCGACCGCACGGCCGTCGGGGATACGCACACGAACCGTGACGCCGTAGTGCTCGAAAAGCACCAGCGCCTCCGCGAGGCCCGCGACGATGCCGGAGTTTTTCGCCCGGATCACCGCACGGCAGACGACATCGGGGACGACCGCTTCCGAGGTGACGTCGCCCCACGGTGCATCCTCCCGGACGAACCGGAGCAGTTCCTCAACCGGGATCATGCACTCACGCCCCGACGGCGATCATCCGCTCGATAGCCCGCCGTGCCCGGCCCATGACCCCGGGGGGGAGGACGACCTCCTCCTCCTCGCGCTCGAGCGCGAGGAGGAGATCGGCGGGGGATGTCTTCTTCATATCCGCACAGACGGCCTCCGGTTTCTCGTAAAAGACCCGTCCGGGATAGAGCGCCCGGAGGCGGGCGGCCATCTCCCGCTCGGTGAAGACCGACCAGGGCTCGTCTGCGCCGGCTGCGTTTCGCACCATGCCCCCCGTGGAGACGATCTGGTCGGCCCGCTCCTGGACCTCCGGCGGGCATTCGGGGTGGCAGACGACCAGGCCGCCCATCTTTCGCGCCGTTTCGAGATCGGTGAGGGTGAACCCGGTATGGACGTAGCAGTGACCGCCGGGCGGCACCGGGATGATCGTCTTCTCGGGGACCTCCCGCCGGACGTATGCGGCAAGGTTTGCGTCCGGCCCAAAGAGGATGGTGTCGTTCGGAAGCGACCGCACGACCCGAACCGCGTTCGCGGAGGTGCAGGTTATATCCGCGAGCGCCTTACTCTCCGCGGTGCTGTTGACGTAGACCACAACGGCTGCGTCCGGGTAGCGCCGCCGCGCCTCCCGGATCAGGTCCGGGGTCAAAAAGTCGGCCAGGGGACAACCCGCATCCTTTACCGGCATGATTACCTTCCGTTCCGGGTTGAGGATCTTTGCCGTCTCGGCCATAAACCGGACCCCGCAGGTGACAATCAGATCCGCCTCGGCCTCCTTCGCCTTCACCGCAAGTTCGAGACTGTCGCCCACCACATCTGCAAGCGCCTGGATCGCCATCGGCTGGTAGTTATGCGCCATGACGATTGCGTTCTTCCTGATTTTAAGCGCACGAATCTCCTCCTCCATTGTTACGTTCCCACCACCAGAGGGTTCTCAAGGTTCTTTAAGAGCGTCAGGATGGAGAGGGCCGCCATATAACTTGTCGCCGGGTTATCAGGGCTCGGGACGTTCCTGACCCGCACGTAGATGTCTCCGAAGTCGCCCTCGACGAATATCTCATGGACGTTTCTCTCCGCCGCAGGATCGACCCAGAGCTCCACGTCGGCGTCCCTGCCGGCTGCGAGCCCCAGCGCCACCGCAACGTTGATGTTTTTCGGGAATTGCTTGATACAATCGTGCGCCAGCCCCTTAAATATCTCCGTCGGGGTGTCGGCGGTCATCCCGAGTGATGCGGGAGGTTTGGTCGTCCGCAGGAGGAGTGTCTTCGGCGGCGAGACCTGGCCGATCTTGATGTTGTCGAGCCCGACGACGGCACCGCTCGGGATACGGATCGTCTTTCCCGCTTCCCGGGCAGCCTCGATGAGACGCTCGCGGTATTCCTCGTCTGCGAGAGCTCCCGCGGAGAGGACGATGATATCCCTTCCGGATCGAAGGACCGTCTCCGCGTAGGACCTGACGGCACCGACTGAAGCGGCCTCCACGACGATAGAAAAATCTTCCCGCATGAAGGCGTCAAAGTCCGTATATGGCCGGGCGTGACAGAGCGCCGCGAGTTCTTCGGCTCGCCCGGGGATGATATCGAAGACGGCGACAACCCGGATGTTCTCCGCGTGCGTGGCGATGACATGGCCGACGTTGCCGCATCCCAGCAACCCTATTTTAATCATCAGGTAAAGAAGTTGTAACACCAGCGGTTAAGCGTTGCGCTCTCGCATGAAATCGGCCGGAGAATTCCTGCTGATAGGGAATTCAGCCGTCAGAAGAGCGAGCCGGTTACCGACTTTGCGCGCGGGGAGTCATCACCATGAGCCTGGAAGACCTGCGAGGAAAACGAGTTTACATTGAAAGTTACGGCTGCACCTACAACCATGCCGACACCCGACGATTGGAGGCGGTGCTGGAGCGTCTCGGTTGCACACCGACCGGACCGGACGAGGCGGACGCCGTGATCATCAACACCTGCACGGTGATCGGCGCGACCGAACGGAAGATGCTCCGGCGTCTGGCGGCCTTCTCCGACCGCGACCTCTACGTGACCGGGTGCATGCCGCTTGTCCAGATGGAAAAGATCCGTTCGGTCTGTATGCCGCACGTCATCCTCCCGGACGAGATCCACGAGCGGTGCGGCAACTGCGGTACCCCGGGTGCAGGAGCGGTCGGCGTGGTGCAGGTGGCGAGCGGGTGCGTCGGCCGGTGCAGTTACTGCATCACCCGGTACGCACGGGGAGAACTCGTGAGCACGCCGCCTGAAGACGTTCTCGATGCCGTCCGCCGTCTTGCCGCGTCGGGGGCCTACGAGATCCAGTTGACCGGTCAGGACGTGGCCGCCTGGGGGCTCGACCGGGGCGAGTCGCTCCCCGACCTTCTGCGGGCGATCGGAGAAGTCCCCGGACGGTTCGCCGTCCGGCCGGGGATGATGCACCCGGCATCGGTGATGCGGGTCCTCGAGCCGCTCCTCGATGTCTACGGGAGCGATAAAGTCTTTCGGTTTCTGCACCTCCCTGTCCAATCGGGGTCGGATTCCGTTCTCGAACGGATGCAGCGCGGTTACTCTGCGGCCGATGTCCTCCGGATCGTCGACGCGTTCAGGGAGCGCTACCCGGAGATGATGATCTCTTCCGACTTCATCACCGGGTTTCCCGGTGAAACAGACGATGAGTTCCGACAGACCCTCGATCTCCTGAAAAGAGCGGCGTTTGTGAAGGTGAACATCACCCGCTACTCCAGGAGACCCGGCACGCCCGCCGCCGCCTTAAAAGACATCCCCGAGCGGATACGCAAAGACCGCTCACGGGCGCTCCTTCGCGAGGCGAACCGGATCTACGACCGCTACAACGAGCGCTGGATCGGGAGGGAGACGCCGGTCGTTGCGACCGAGAAGAACGCACCCGGGTCGACCGTCTGCCGCAACCCCTGCTACCTCAACGTCGTCGTCGAGGAGGATCTGCCGTTCGGGTTCTCCGGGAGGGCGGTGGTCCGGGAAAACCGGCGGCACTATGTCATCGGCGAGGTGGTCCCGCCCGATGACGGAGAGAAAATTTAGCCCTACAGAAAATTTTTCTTCCGGGAGAGGCATACCATTCTGCCATGCAGGGGATCACCGGGTACGAGCTCTCCTCGCGGAAGGCTGAATACCTCAAGTACATCCACATGCAGGGCGATGTCGTGAAGACAACCGAGATTGCCGCCAACTTCTCGGTCGCGCCTTCGACGGCGACAAAGACCCTCGCAGAGATTGCAAAAGCAGGATACATAGAACATACACCCTACCACGGGGTGCGACTCACCCCGACCGGCACTGCCTACGCCAGGTTCCTGGTTCGGCGTCATCGGATCGTCGCCCTGGTGCTCAGCCACTACGGCCTTGAGCCAGACGAGGCCTGCAAGGAGGCGAAAAAGATCGAGCCGTGCGTCTCAAAGAGTCTGACCGACAGGATATGTGCGTCGCTCGGACACCCGATGATGAGTGTCTGCGGGGAGATCGAGCATGACTGTTGCTGCTGCTGCCCCTCTGGCGATCACGAGACGTAACGGCAAAATATTTTTACCGGGGAAGGGAGAATATTTAGATTCACACCAAATTTTGGGTGGATAATCATGAAGCCACAGGATAAAAGCAAAATCATTTCTTTTTCGCTCGTTGCAGCCGTTTTCGGAATTCTCCTGATGACGGCAGCCATGGCAGGGTGTACCGAAACCGACCGGCAGCAGGATGGGCAGGTCGTCGTCGCGGTCACCATACTCCCCGAACAGGAGTTCGTGGAGCGGGTGGGAGGCGACCACGTCCGGGTGGTCCTGCTGGTGCCGCCGGGGGCCGACCCACACACCTACGAACCGCCGCCGGGAGTCCTTGCCGATGTCGCAAAGGCGGATATGTATGCCGCGGTGGGATCGGGGGTAGAGTTCGAGCTCGCCTGGAAGGATAAGATCGCCGCCCAGAATCCCGATATGCTGGTCGTCAACTGCTCGCGCGGCATCGATATGATCGCAACTACAGAGGAGCACCACCATGAGGAAGAGGAACACGAAGAAGAGGAACATGGTGAGGTAGAGGAGGAGCACCACCATCACGGCGGGGCCGACCCCCACGTATGGGTCTCTCCACGGAACGCAAAGATTATGGTCGAGAACATCCGTGAGGGGCTCACGGAGGTCGACCCGGAGCACGCCGACGACTACCGCCGGAACGCCGACGCTTACCTTGCAGAACTCGACGCCCTTGACGCGGAGATCGCCGATACGCTTGCCGGATCAGGGGTGACGAAGATTATGGTCTATCACTCGGCGTGGGCCTACTTCGCCCGGGACTACGGCCTTACCGAGATCGCGATCGAGAGCGAGGGGAAGGAGCCCTCGCCGCAGAGGATAGCGGAACTTGTCACTCAGGCGAGGGAGGAGCATATCAAGACGATATTCGTGGTGCCGAGTCACTCATCGCGGAGCGCTGAGGTGATTGCAAACGAGATCGGCGGCACCGTGGTGCCGGTAGACCTGCTTGAGAAAGACTATCTGGAGAGCATGCGGAGAATGACCGCGAAGTTCGTTGGGAACAGCAGTCCATGAAAAACCCCGTGATCGAGGTCGACGACGTCTGGGTCAGGCTGGGCGGTCAGACCGTGCTCGAAGGAGTGAGCCTCACCATAGATCCGGACGATTTTTACGCGATCATCGGGCCGAACGGCGGCGGGAAGACGACGCTCCTCCGGGTGATCCTCGGCCTCCTCCCTCCCTGCCGCGGGGAGGTCCGGATACTCGGCAGCACGGAAGCGGCGATGCGAAAGAACCTCGGCTACGTCCCTCAGCTCCGGACGTTCGACTTCGAGTATCCCATCACCGTGCGGGAGATGGTCCTCTCCGGCCGCCTCGGCCACATCTCCCGCAGACCCCGGCGCTACGATGCCGTAGACCGCGCCCGGGCCGAGGAGGCGCTTAAGACGATGCAGATCGCCCATCTTGCGGACCGGCAGATACGGGACCTCTCGGGCGGGGAGCAACAGCGGGCGATCATCGCCCGGGCGCTCGTCGGCGACCCGAAGGTGCTCCTCCTCGACGAGCCGACGGTCTACGTCGACGCCCCGACGGAGGCGCAGTTTTACGGGACTCTGGACCGGCTCCGCGCCAGGATGGCGATCGTCCTCGTGACCCACGACATCGGGGTGATCCCGGAGCACGTGACCAGAGTCGCCTGCCTGAACCGGCGCCTCTATACACACGATACAAAGGAGATCACGGCGGATATGCTCGAGGCCACATACCGCTGCCCGGTGGACCTGATCGCCCACGGCGTCCCGCACCGGGTCTTCTCGGAACACTCAGAGGAGGAGTAGTATGTTCGAGGTTCTCGACTTCGAGTTCTTCAGGAACGCGCTCGTCGCCGGGGCGCTCGCGAGCGTCGCCTGCGGGATCATCGGCACCTACGTCGTGGTGCGGCGGATGGTTTCGGTCAGCGGCGGCATCTCCCACGCGGCTTTCGGCGGGATAGGTCTCGGCTACTTTCTCGGGATAGACCCGCTTCTCGGCGCCACCGGGTTCACCGTTGCCGTGGCGCTCGGGATGGGCGCGCTCCAGCTCCGGGTAAAGCAGCAGATGGATACGCTCATCGGCGCGGTCTGGGCGGCCGGGATGGCGCTCGGAATTCTCTTTGTCTACCTGACGCCGGGGTTCGCCCCCGACCTCTTCTCCTACCTCTTCGGGAACATCCTCCTCGTGCCGCGAGGCGATATCCTGCTGATGGCGGCCCTCATCGTCATCATCGTCGCCGTCGTGGCATACCTCTACCGGGAACTGCAGGCGATCACGTTCGACCCGGATTACGCGACGGTCATGAACCTCCCGGTCGAGCGGCTCTCGCTTCTCCTCCTCGTGCTGATTGCGCTCACGGTGGTGATGCTGATCCGGGTGGTGGGGATCATCCTCGTGATCGCGCTCCTCACGCTCCCGGCGGCGATCAGCCGCCTTTACACCACCCGCATCTGGAGCATGATGCTTGGCGCCGTCGGCCTCGGCATCGTCTTTTCCGTGACGGGGATATGGCTCTCCTACCTCTTCAACGTCCCGTCGGGAGCGACGATCATTCTCGTGAGCACGGCCGCGTACGGAGGCGCCCTCGGCATAGAGCGCCTCCGACAGACCCTGACGACAGCGCCGAGAGAGAAGACGAAAAAGGCGGCTTAGTCCTTAAGAAGGGGTTCGGGGGACAAACCGGTGTCCTTATGCCGGCGCGCGTAAGAGTTAGGTGAGCAAAATGGATCCGATCATCGAAGAGGGATACACCCGGCTCCTCGACACCCTCGGGGACCTGCAGGCGAAGAAGGAAGAGGCGACTACGGCGATAAAGGAGAATGCCGGAGCGCTTCTCGCACGAATGGCCGCCGATACGGTGCCGGTCGTCGGCGGGATCGGCCTTGAGATGCTCCGGCGCGCAAAGAGAGAGGCGTCCGGGGACCTCTACGACCAGGAATACTACGAGAAGAAGATGATCGTCCTCGGAAAGACCGACCCGCTTCCGTATCGCCCCGACGACCCGAATATGCCCGTCGATACCCAGGTCTGCGTCCTCGGCGAGGACGGGGTCTTCTACGAGGTCATGTACACCAACACCGAGATCCGGGTCGACTCTTACCTCGCTCCTCTCACCCCGGAGGAGGCGTTCGACATTTACGGCTACGACCTCGCCTTCATGCTCTACCGGGCGCTGTACGAGTATGCAAAGAAGGAGGAGGAACTGACAGCCGCACTCGCAAAAACGCTCGAATATCTCGCTTCAAAAGATTAGGCGGCCGGTACCGTGGGGTAAAAACTTCTACCGGGCGCACCAGTTCCCGTCACTTATTCCCGAAGATCGGGAACATCGGCTCGGTGGGGTCGTACCCGGCCCCAAGCGCCGAGAGCGGGTACGAGCGCGAGAACTCCCGACCGGCGGAGTTCTCGTACGTGACGACCGCTTTCGCCTCGGAGACCATTGACGTAAGGCTGAATCCGGATTTCTCATCCGGGTCGAGCGATGCGACGTCGAATTCGACGTTGAGCGGGACGAGGGCGACATGGATATTCCGCGCACGTTCGGTGCCCGCGTTGGTGACGACGATCTCCCGGGCGTTTTCGGAGAGTTCCGCCGTGATGAGCGGATAGGCCGCCATATCTCCCATGATATGGAAACTCATCAGGAGGGCGAGCACACAGACCAGCGCGATGAGGGCGAAGAAGGGTTCGATGAAGAAGAGCCCGAACGTGACAAGGCCGCCTGCCACCAGGATGATCCTCTGGTTTTTTTCCATGCGAAGAGAGTTGGGTCGCGGGAAATTATAAGAGTAGGTGTTTTGCCGGGGGGTGAACCGGCCTTGTATGCGTCCGACGAGGCGGAGGCCGACATGACCATATCCATATACCGTCGTGGCAAAGTATGTACTGAGACAATATGCTTGAGTTGAAGTTCGTTCGTGCACACCCCGAGACCGTCAGGGCAGACCTCACGAAGAGAGGAGACATCCAAAAACTGACCTGGGTCGATGAGGTGCTGGAGATGGACCGGAGGGCACGGGAACTCACCGTGGAGATCGGAGACCTGCGCAACCGAAGAAACGTCATATCCCGCGAGATCAGCCAGGCAAGGAAGGCGGGAGAAGATATCGCGGGTCTCCTCGCCGAGGCGGCGGGCCTTCCGGAACGGGTTAAGGAGGCGGAGGCGGAGCGCGATACGCTCACGGCATCGGTGAGATACCGCCTGATGCGGCTGCCGAACATCCTGGACGAGAGCGTGCCCATCGGCAAGGACGATACGGAGAACGTCGAGATCCGGCGCTGGGGCGAACCGAAGGTTCCCGCGTTCGACATGAAGAACCATGGCTCGCTCGCCGTTGAGCACGACTGGGCGGACTTTGAACGCGCGACGAAGATCGCCGGAGCTGGATTTTATTTCCTGAAGGGCAGGCTCGCCCTGCTCGATATGGCGCTTCAGCGATTTGCGATGGACCTCCTCGTCAAGCGCGGGTATACTCCGATCATCCCCCCCTATATGCTGAACCGGGCTGCATACGAGGGCGTGACCGACCTTGCGGACTTTGAGAACGTTATGTACAAGATCGACGGGGAGGACGAGTATCTCATCGCGACGAGCGAACACCCGATGGCCGCGATGTACAGCGACGAGATCTTCGAGACGAAGGACCTGCCGATCCGGCTCGCCGGGCTAAGCCCGTGCTTCCGGCGCGAGATCGGGGCGCACGGGATCGATACGAAAGGGCTCTTCCGCGTCCACCAGTTCCACAAGGTGGAGCAGTTCATCTACTGCGTCCCGGAGCAGTCCGGGGCCCTCCACGAGGAGTTGCTGGCGAATGCCGAAGAAGTTTTCCAGCGGCTCGGCCTCCCTTACCGGGTCGTCCTGATCTGCACCGGGGATATCGGGACCGTCGCCGCAAAGAAGTACGATATCGAGGTCTGGATGCCGCGCGAGGAGCGCTACCGCGAGGTGGTCTCCTGCTCGAACTGCACGGCCTACCAGGCGGTCAGGCTGAACATTAAGGTGCGCGATCCCGTCGACTTCACCTCGAAGCGCTACGTACACACTCTGAACAGCACCGCGATCGCGACATCCCGCGCGATCCGGGCGATCCTCGAGAACTACCAGAATGAGGACGGTTCGGTCACGATCCCGGAGGCGCTCAGGCCGTACCTCTACGGCGAGGAGACGCTGTAGGCAGCCCCGGGTTTATAAGAAGAACCGGCATTACTTTTTTTTGTCGGAACGGGGATTTGGGAGGGACTTTTCCCCGTTTACGGGATCGTCCGGACAATCCGCTCCTTCGTTACCTTTCCGGCGATGAACCGGGCAAGGGCAAGAAGCGCTATCCCTGCAATCGCAAGGACCCCCTCCGTCGTCGCCGAAAGGCCCGGTCCGCCCGGCGCAATCCCCTGGAGCCCGACGATCAGGAAGATGAACCCGAAGATGAAGACGAACCCGAGGATCTGGTTCTCCCGCATCCCGAGTGCGAGCTGGGCCGCGCCGATGAGCCCTGCCGCGGCGGCGATCCAGATCGGGACGACGACCGCGAGGTGAAGGAGAAGCAGGGGTTCGGCGGCGATGGGAGCGTCGGTGAGACCGGTGACCGCCGCGACGGTCACTATCGCAGAGAAGAGGGTCATCAGGTACGCAGGCACCGCAACTCCGGCTGCTTTCCCCTCCCAGAGGCGGCGGAGCGAGACCGGGGCGCAGAGGAGCGTCTCGATGGTGCCGTCCCGCTTCTCCCGGAGGAACGCGTCGGCACAGAAGATGTAGCCCATGAAGATCCCGACCGGGAGGGTGACGGCGGCGATGCTGCCGGCAAGGATCGTAACCTCTTCACCGGCACCCGCGGCGATCCCGAGGGCGGACATGACCGGGAGCCAGACGGCGAAGATCAGCCCGGAGATGAGGAGGCTCCGGTTCCGGATGGCGAGTCTTATTTCGCGGCGGGCGATGACGCCGAGCGTGCTCATGCTCCGCCCTCCGCCCGGCCGACGTGTTCGAGGTGAACTACCCCAAGCGTACGCAGGGGGCTTCCTGCTTCATCCCCCTCCCCAGCGGGAGCGAGTCCACAGGCTCTTCGGCGCGTTCCACGCCTGCAAGTGCAAAGTTTCGGATATTGATCGCGGCATTCAGATCCCGGTCGTGACAGGTGCCGCAGTCCGGGCACGTCCACGCCCGATCCTTCAGCGTCAGATCGACCTTCCGGTACCCGCAGACCGAACAGGTCTTTGAAGACGGCTCGAAGACCCCGATCTTCAGCAGGGTTTTCCCTGCTTCCTGACACTTGTACGCCAGCATCGAGAGGAACATGCCCCATCCGGCATCGCCGATCGCCCGGGCCAGAGAGGGGTTCTTCACCATGCCGTTCACGTTCAGGGACTCCACAGCCAGTGCTTGATTTTCGCGAACCAGTCGAGAAGAGAGCTGGTGCTGGAAGTCCCGCCGCTGATCGGCAATCTTCTGGTGACACCGGGCGACCTTGAACCGGGCTTTGTTCCGGTTCCTGGAACCCTTTTTCTTGCGGTCGAGCCTGCGCTGGAGCACGGCTAACCGCGTTTGAGCGTTCCTGAGATACTTCGGGTTTGCCACCGCATCGCCGGTCGAGAGGACAGCATAGTGCGAGAGCCCCATATCGATCCCGATCGTCTGGTCCGGGATCGGATCGGCGGGTTTCGGGGATTTCCTGCCGTCCTCGACCACGATGCTGATGAAGTACCGACCGGTCGATCTGCGGATGACCGTCGCAGACTTCATCGTTCCCACGAAGGTGCGGTGGAACACGGTTTTGATCGCACCGATCTTCGGGAGTTTTACCGTTCCTTGCTTGAAGTCCACGGTATACGACTGTGGAACCATGAAAGACTGTTCCGGGTCGTGCTTCTTCTTGAAGGTCGGCTCTTCTGCACGACCCTCGAAAAAGTTCGTGAATGCACGCGAAAGGTGGTGCATCGACTGTTGCAGTGACTGGGCGTTGACCTCCTTCAGCCACGGCAACTCTTCCTTGAGCATCGGAAGCTGGTTCATGAGGGCGTACCCGGACAGGCTGATACCTTCGTTGTGATAAATCTGGTTCTTGAGGTTGAGCGCCCAGTTGTACACATACCGGCAGCACCCGAGGTGCTTGGCGATCAGGATCATCTGATCCTTTGTCGGATACAGCCGGTACCGGTACCCCCGCAGCATACAATAGAGTCATAGTGGACCCCTGAGACGATTAAGCCGCGCCGCGCGGGGTGAAAGTGAACCAGACGCTGGGGCGCCGCTTTCACCTTCCCCCTTGCGGAGGGAGCCCTCCCGCTCTGCCCCTTCAACCTCACAAAGGTAGATCTCCTCAAGCGACCGGGACGACCGGCGGACCTCCTCGATCCGGAAGTTGGCGCCGACGAGGGCCGCGATGAGGTCCGGGGTCGCACCCGGGTCGGAGAGGGTACAGAGGAGGGCGTCGCCGCTCATGTCGCACCCGGCGACGAACGGCAGTCTCCCGACCGTTTCGCACGCACGTGGACGGTCGCCCGGGTCGGCAAGGACGACCGTCACGGCCGGGCGGCCGGAGGCCGTGGTAAGGTTTGCCACCGAATCGAAGGCCCGGATACTGCCCCCGGCGAGGATCGCGACCGTGGAGCAGATGCGCTGGACCTCGTCGAGGTGGTGGGAGTTTAGAAAGACCGTCATCTCCTCCCGCCGGGAGAGTTCGACGATGAGGTCGCGGACCATCCGTTGCGCGCCGGGATCGAGGCCGGAGGAAGGCTCGTCGAGGAATACGACCTCCGGCCGATGGAGGATGGCCCGGGCGATCCCGAGTTTTCTCTTCATGCCGGTCGAGAACGTCCCGACCAGGTCGTCCCGCCGGTCGGCAAGGTCGACGAGGGTGAGGAGTTCATCGATCCTCCCGGCAGGGTCGTCGACGCCGTAGAGCCCGGCGTAGTAGGCAAGGTTGTCGGCAGCGCTCATCCGGTCGGCAAGGCCGTTGTTCTCAAAGAGAACGCCGACCCTCGCGCGCGCATCGTCGTCGACGGCGAGGTCCCGCCCGAGGACCCGGACCTCCCCCGCTCCGGGAGCAAGGAGACCGAGGAGGACACGGACGGTCGTGGTCTTCCCGGCGCCGTTCGGGCCGAGGTAGCCGAAGATCTCGCCGTGCCCGACGGTGAACGAGACGTCGCGGAGGATCTCGCGGCCGTCGAAGGACCGCGAGAGGTGCCGGACCTCGACGGCGTTCACGCCCGCCTCCTCCCCCGGCATCGCACGGTGCAGGGTTGAACGGGGGCGGGAGAGGAAAGGAGGGTTATGCAGGAGTTTTCAGTCGCATGACCGGTGCGAATCATATGGATAGATCTCTTTTCACGGATGTAAAAGAGGCGGTTCTTGTGTCACGTGCGGGCGGGAGCAATCAGAACCGGGAGCACCACGATCGCCCGGTCGCGCGGAGCGACGGATTCAAAGTTACCGTTCTCTGGTTGCGGAGCCGACAGAGGACCGCCTCTCCCATGGCCCGACACTCCGCCTGATGGTTCCCGGTACGAAGGGAAACCGGCCAGCCGCCACGAATGGACCCCCTCGCGCCCAAAAGGGAACCATTATGGAGCCGGGGGACAACATGGACATAAGGTGGGCCGGAACGCCCCGCCAGGGCCCGCTCCGGGACCGGCGGTTCCGCCAGGAGTTATTACGATGGAATTCACTTACGGTATCGACGACCGGCCGGGACCGGCATCGCTCCTCATCTTCGGCCTGCAGTGGCTGGCGGTGAGCGTCCCCGCCATCCTCATCATCGGCAAGGTGGTGGCCGACCTCCAGCCCGACGGGTCGGTCATCCCCTACCTTCAGAAACTCTTCCTCCTCATCGCCCTGGTGATGCTGGCTCAGATCTACATCGGACACAAACTTCCCCTGGTGATCGGCCCGGCGACGGTGCTCCTGATCGGCATCCTCGCAAGTCTCGACGGCGGTTTTGCGGCAATCAACGCGTCGCTGGTGATCGGCGGGCTTCTCCTTGCAGGGCTCGCGGCGACCGGACTCTTCCGGTATCTGAAGGCCCTCTTTACGCCCCGGGTGATCACGGTCGTCCTCATACTCATCGCGTTCACCCTCGCCCCCACCATCCTCAACCTGATCACAGACGGCGGCGGCACGGTTCCCTCGACGCATACCTTCCTCTTCGCCCTTGCATTCGCTCTCATTCTCTTTCTTGCAAACGGGTTCCTCAAGGGGATATGGAAGTCGACCCTTGCGCTCTGGGCGATCATCCTCGGGACCCTGGCCTACGTCGCCCTCTTCGGTGCGGTCCCGCTGCCCCCTGCAGATACTGCCCTGCTCGCACTCCCAGGAGGTCTGCTCGCGCCGCTCGCCGTGCCCGACGCCGGGGTCCTTGCAGCATTCCTGGTCTGCTTTCTTGCGCTTGCCGTAAACGACCTCGGGTCCATCCAGTCGGTGGGCGGCCTTCTTTCGGCCGACGCGATGGGTGAGCGGGTGAACCGCGGGGTGGCCGTCACCGGTCTCGGCAACGCCCTTGCGGGCCTCACGGGAGTGATCGGCCCGGTGAACTTCTCCCTCTCCCCCGGCGTCATCGCCGCAACCGGGTGCGCGTCCCGGTTCGCCCTGGTCCCGGCCGCGGTTGCGCTCGGGCTCCTCGCCGCATCGCCGCTTGCTATCGGCTACCTGGGAAGCATCCCGGGCCCGGTCATCGGCGTCGTCCTCGCCTACGTCATGGCCGCCCAGATCGCGGCAGGTCTGATGCTCGGGCAGGAGAACCGGGCATTCGGGACATTCGACGAAGGGCTGATCGTTGGCATTCCCCTTCTTCTCGGGACCGTGGTGGCGTTCCTGCCTGCAGCAATCGCCGCAGGGTTTCCGGCAACGATCCGCCCCCTGGTCGCGAACGGCTTCGTGGTGGGCGTCATCACGGTCTTACTCCTCGAACATGTCGTCTACCGCCGGACGCAGACGTAGACTCGACGGGTGCGCTCACGGAACCACTTTTTTGCAGTTCCTTTCACGGACCTCGCCTTGCTTTCCTCTGCGTTTTGATATCCCACCCCGGGGTACAGCCCCTGTAGACCGCAACCAGGCGCGATCACCCGCAGCAATGATATGTCGGGGGAGACGTCGTCCGGAACTCGTGGCCATCACGAGTACCACGAACATGAACGCACCGACCGCCAGTGCAGAGAAACCATCAGGTCAGCGGTTCACGCTGTCCTATCATCCATGCCTGGCTAATCTGAAGCACACTTAAGGAAGAGAATTCGAAAGGTCCTCAATAACTTCTCTTATAATATCGGATTTTAATTTGATCAGTTCTTTTCGATTTTCGTGTTCTTCTTCAAGGGTTTTTGCCCTCATCAATTGACCTATTAATGCCTGATTCAGGTTCGGATACTCTCCACTCTCAACTTTTTCCTCCAGCCACCGGTATAATACATTTGGAATTCGTCCGGATATCGGAGAAGCGCCAGATCGTTCAGCCATTGATTCAAAAGACATCGTCTCGGAAGTCTGTTTAACTTATGTATGCCATATATCAGTACATGGCATACTTTAATGCTCAGCTACGCTCATCTCAGTTCATGGAAAATAGCAAGCGAGATGTTGCGACCGCTCATCTACCCCTCCACCTCCGGAAATGGCCTGGGGGAACGGCGTGCGATGACGGGCGCTCAAATCGAGACGCATACGAAGGCTTCGACAGTATGAACGTTGCTGGCTGTCCCAGGTGCGGCGCGGACGGCATCAAGATCGGGCGTACTTTGCTGCCGGAGGGCGACGAAGCCTACGAACAGTATTGTTGCCTGAAGTGCGGACACGGCTTCATGCTCAAGGAAAGGGAAAAGGTCTGATCGAGGATGTCTTCAAATCAGGCGTTTACAGCGTGCCGGTCAGGTAGACGCCCATAGTTTTCTGTATAGCCAAACGCTGCCCCTTCGGGTCATGCACCTGCACCACCGTATCGTCAACATTGTCAGGAGCGGTCATTCTTGCGGGAGCCAGAAGGACCTGGTCTAAGCGGTGCGGGGGGCCAACCGCCCTGCCCCGGAAGTGCCGACCGAGTCGACGCCGGGGAGACGGCCCCCTGACCCGCAGGCTTCGGGTCCCGTTCCGGTAATGGGACGCATGTTCCCGGATAGTTGCCGATTCTCATGTGCTCCGCGGCCCCGGCAGGGCCGTCATTGAGCCTCACCCCTGAAGCATCGAATCGAAGCGTTGAGCCTTTTCATCTCCCATAAGGCAGAAGGACTGATGACCGAGTCCCAGCTGCTCGGCCACCGGGCAGGTGGGGCAAAGGCACCCTTTGCTTTCCGCGATACAGTGGAAACTGCTCCCGGTAGAGCAGAAGAGAAGCTCCTTCGTGCTTTTCGCGCAGTCGTTGTTCGTGGGGCACTCCGGGCACGTGCACATCATTTTGAGTTCTTCCAGCTTCTCCTTGATGCCGTCCTGAGGCATGCTCAGCAGTTCCTTCTGCGTCTGAACGTACCTGTCCTCGGGCAGCATTTCTTTCCTCACATCCGATTGTGCCATACAAGTCGTCCGACTGAGCTTCAACCGTAATAATAATTTTTGTCGAACATCGGATCTCTCCACGATATCCCGCAAGCACATATCCATCTCCTATATATCCCCTGATCTGTGTAATCGCTCACTCCAAGACGGCGCGTAGCGCCGGGTACGCCGGAATTGTCCGGACAGGAGAAAAAAATGAAGAAGGAAGGCAAATCAGAAACTGAGCAAAACAGGACAGGAATTAAAGAATAGTGACTTTACTGCCTCCCGATCAGTAAATAAACCGGTCACCGCGTTGACTCCGTTTACGTCCCCAATGCGTCGAAAGGAAAGCAGAATGAAGTGGGCCCGGTGCGATTCGAACGCACGACCTCCCGGTTATCAGCCGGGTGCACCACCGGCTATGCTACGGGCCCGGATACACTCATAGTAGTGCCTATAAACGTTGTATAATCTTCAATTTAAAGATTGTGCAAAGACCTTGCTTCGCCCGTTCCGCTGCACGGGCGGCCTCCCCGGAAACGCCGTCACCGTGGCCCGCCGGTGCCGGGTCTATCCGGTCAATCTATGGGAAAGGACGAGGGAGACAGCAGCCCCGGTGGTGCCGAACCGCGGGGCTCCCCTGAAGAGACTGATCAAAGGATATGGGCCCGGTGCGATTCGAACGCACGACCTCCCGGTTATCAGCCGGGTGCACCACCGGCTATGCTACGGGCCCAAGTACGACTGCCTTATACTATCTGCCGTTTTAGCATCTAATTGTTTTGGATCGGCAACCAAAGCACTATGTTGAAAACCGATAATAGAAGTACAGTTGAGTGACAAATGGCAGTACGATACCTACTCGGGAACGAGGGCATTGCTCATGCATGCCTGGAAGCAAATATCGATTTTGCCAGCGGCTACCCGGGAACGCCGTCCTCCGAAGTGATCGACGTCCTTCGGGTTCAGAAGGAGCGCCCCTTCACCGTGGAGTGGTCCACGAACGAGAAGGTCGCCTTCGAGAATGCACTCGCCGCCGCCTGGTGCGGGCTGCGCGCACTCTGCACCATGAAACACGTCGGGCTGAACGTGGCCGCCGATCCCCTGATGACGAGCGCATACACCGGGGTGACCGGCGGGTTCGTCCTCCTCTCTGCGGACGACCCCTTTGCACACAGTTCCCAGAACGAGCAGGATACACGGCGCTACGCGCACTTCGCCCGGCTCCCCTGTCTCGACCCGGCATCGGTCCAGGAAGCCCACGATATGATACGGGACGCCTTCGCTCTCTCCGAGGAGTTCGGCCTGCCGGTTATCTTCCGCCCAACCACCCGTATCTGCCACTCGAAGGGCGACGTCAGTATCGGCGAGGTCGGCACAGAACACCGGACGGCCGCCTTCCACCGCGACCCAAAGCAGTACGTGGTCATCCCCGCACACACCCGGGTGCTGCACCAAAGACTGAACGAAAAACAGCCGGCGCTCAAAAAACGGCTGGTTGAACTCGGCTACAACCGCCACACCGTCCGGGGCGCCACCGCCGTCGTCACGAGCGGCGTCGCCGCCGCCTACGTCCAGGAGGTGCTCGGGGGCGACGTCTCGCTCGCGGTCATCGGCGCCTACCCGATCGATGAGGAGTGGCTCCGGCGCTTCGTCGACCGGCATGAAAAGGTCCTCGTCGTCGAGGAACTCGCCCCGGTCGTCGAGGAGGCGGTACGCCAGGTGGCGACGAAGACGGAGGTCCTCGGCAAGATGACCGGCACGGTCCCCTACGAAGGGGAGTTCACCCCGGCAACCGTTGCCGACGCCGTCAAGAAGGCGGGCATCACCCCCACAACGACCTTCCCGGAGGCTTCCCCGGTCCCGGGGGTACCGCCCCGCCCGCCGATCCTCTGCGCCGGGTGCATGCACCGGCCGACGTTCTACGCGATGCGGAAGGTCTTCCGCGATGGGATCTTCCCGAGCGACATCGGGTGCTACACCCTCGGGCTCCAGCTCGGGGCGGTGGACACCACCATCTGCATGGGCGCTTCGATCACCGTCGGGAGCGGCATCGCCAGGGCGGGCGAGGAGCACCCCGTGGTCTGCACTATCGGCGACTCGACGTTCCTGCACACCGGGATACCCGGGCTCCTGAATGCCGTCTACAACGGCGCCGATATGGTCGTCGTCATCCTGGACAACCGGATCACCGCCATGACCGGCCACCAGCCGAACCCCAACACCGGCGTGACGGCCATGGGCGTCGAGAGCACCCCCATATCGCTCGAGGCGATCTGCCGGTCGTGCGGGGTCTCCTGGGTCGAGACGATCGACCCCTACGACCTTCCCGTGCTCCTCGACACCTTCCGCCGGGCAAAAGAACGTAAGGGCGTCCGGGTGGTCATCTCAAAGCAGCCCTGCGTCATCACCGCCCGACGGAGCGGGATACGGCGCAAGGCCTATGCGGTCGACCCCGAGGCGTGCAGGGGCTGCGGCGCCTGCCGGTCGTTCGGCTGTCCGGCGATAGCGTTCTCCGGAAAGATCGCGACGATAACCGAACTCTGCGCAGGATGCGGCGTCTGCGCGGACATATGCCCGTCGGGTGCGATCGGCGCGGAGGGACGGCAATGAAACCCTCGTTCGACATCCTGATCGTCGGGATCGGCGGCCAGGGCACCGTGCTCGCTTCGAACGTCCTTGGAGAGGCGTGCATCATCGAGAACCGGACCGTCAGGAGCGCCGAGACCCACGGCATGGCGCAGCGCGGCGGGTCGGTGGAGAGCCACGTCCGCATCGACGGGCGGTTCGGCTCCCTGATCGTGCCGGGGACGGCCGATCTCCTGATTGCCTTCGACCTCCTCGAAGCCCTCCGCTACCGCCACTACCTCCCGGCCGGAGGGAGGCTCGTGGTGAACCGGCACCTGGTCGTCCCGACATCGGTCTACCAGCAGGAACTCGCCGTGCCCGACGAGGAGAGCATCCTCGCCGCGCTCTCCGATCTCGAGGTCACCTGCATCGACGCCGCACGCCTCGCAGAGGAGGCGGGGAGCATCCTCTCGCAGAACATCGTGATGCTCGGCGCGGCGTCCGGGGATATCCCGCTCCAGCCCGGGAGCCTCGAAGAAGCCGTGCGGCGGTGCGTCCCGAAAAAGACCGTCGAGGTCAACGCCAGGGCGTTCCGGCTGGGACGGGAGGAAGGAATGTTGGGCCGCGGCGCGGCCTGAACGAGGCCGCCGGGGTTTTCCGGCACCACTCTTTTGCGGCACAACAGAGCGCCGCCCGCAACCTGTATTAGTCACCCCGCCCGAGTTGGTACGCCATGACCGAGCAGGATACTGCTGCAGCGCTGAAGCACCTTCTGGGGACAAAGCCGACGTTCAGGCTCTCGGAACTGCAAAAAGACCTGGGATACGGGCAATCGCTGGAACGCCTCGCCGGAGAGATCCGCCCGCACCTCGACGGCCTCGGCCTGACGATCCGGTCAGCCGGCGACGATTACGTGATCGGCCGCACGGAAGAACGGTTCGCGGTCGACGAAGCCGGGCGCGAGCGTGAGATCGCGTTCTTCCGGAATCCGGAAGTGCCTGATTACATCCAGCGACTGATCGAGGGCTATATCGGAAAGAAGACCGGCAAATCTGCCGACGACCCGGTCGTGCTCGACCGGATAGCGAATGCCATCCTCGCCCAGAAGAGCCGGTACTGGAAAGAGCAGCAGGTGAGTTACCGCAAGGCCTACCCGGTTCTCGGCTACCTGGCCTACCATGCGCCCGTCTACCTGGTGCAGTTCGAGCACATCCTCTGGCAGGTCATCGGCCAGGGGCTGGCAAAGCCCCACATGCGCATCCTCGACCTCGGCACCGGGCCGGGGGTCGTGCCGCTCGCCGTCATCGACCTCTTTTCCCGGGTCGGGAACGGCTCGGCCGAGGTCTACGCCGTCGAGCGCTCCGATGAGCACCTCGAGGCCTACAACGCCCTGGTTCCGGCCGCTGCCGAAGCGAAAGGAAACGCGGTGCAGGTGCATAGGCCTATCCGCGGAGATATCGGGACGCTCGCCGCCGGAGACCTGCCCGACCGAATCGACCTCATGGTCTTCTCAAACGTCTTAAACGAGCTCCGTCATCTGGATATCGACCGGCGCGCCGACCTTGTCGTCGGTCTCGCCGACCATCTCGCGCCAGACGGGACGATCGTCGTCGTGGAGCCCGCCGACCTTGCCAACGCAATCGCCATGCGCCGGACCGCGCGCGCAATCGCGGACCGGGGCCTCACCATCCACAGCCCCTGCTCGTTTGTCTGGTGTACCGCCTGTAACCCCGCACGGTGCTGGACCTTCGAGCAGAAGGGCGACATCCGGCCGACCCGGCTGATGGGACGCCTCGCAGGGGGAAAGGACGGGTACCGGTTCGTCAACGTCGATATCAAGTATTCCTCCGCACTCCTGCGTAAGGCTCCGGAGACGCAGCATGCCTACCGTGTCCCGGCGGGGGCGAAATTCGTCCGCTTCTCCCACCTCTACCGGCACCGTGATCGAAAGATCAACGTCGTCGCCGCGTTGATGTCCGGGAACCTCGGCGACAAGCGGACGAAGGTCTACAAGGTCTGCGACGGGACGCCCGCAGAGCCGACCTACGCCGTGGCCCCGGCGACTCTCCGCGGCACGAACCGCGATGCGCTCGAAGGTCTTGCCTACGGGGCAATTGTCCAGTTTTACGGGGTCCTCGTCCGTTTCAACCGGGATCACGACGCGTATAACCTGGTGATCCTGCCGGGGACCCGGATCGAGCCGGTCGAGCGACCGACGGGAGCGGGAGCCGGGACGAAGACGGGACAGGCGCACGGGGAAAGCGCCTCCCACTAAAAAAAAAGGCTACGCCGCCCCTTCAACCGCGCGGGACGGCGGGGCTCTCCAGAGTGCATAGAGGATCCCCCCGTAACCGAGACTGACCGCAACGACCTGAACAATCGTCCCGAGCAGCGGGATGAAGAAGAGGATCTGCAGGATCACGAACCCGAGGACGAAGGTCCATGCACGCCCCGGTTTCCGCCCAGCGCGGGAGGCAATGACGACCCCGAGGGCATACGCGACAAAGAGCGACGAGAGCATCAAGGCGACGATGAAGAGCAGCCCGCCGACAAGCGCAATAGGGAGTCCGACGATGGTGACGGCAACGATGAGGAGGAGGATCGCCGATACGATGATCGCAAAGAACCCGACAACCGTGAGGATGACCGGACGAGCCTCAATCTGCCGGACCACCGCCGCGAACGGTTCGGGGAGGAACTGGACGAAGAGGAGCCCGAGGATCAGGAACCCTATCGCGGCAAACACCGCAAAGAGGCCGGGCAGCAATCCCGAATCCTGTTCCTCCTCGAACGTCACGTTCCCGGCCGTGCCGGTGTTCGTAAAGGTGTCGGCCGAGACCGTCAGGTTGCGCAGGACCGTTCCGGCGTTCGTGACCTCTCCCGCACCGATCACTGCGTCGCGCTCGATGACGGCATTTTCGCCGATCCGGACCGTGCCCCCGGTGATGAGGGTGTTCGTCGCGTTCCCGTTCAGTTCGATCTCGCCCCCGGCGGCGAGCACCTTCCCACCGACGTCGCCGTTGACGGTCAGGGTGCCTCCCGCGGCGATGACGTCGCCCTCGATTGGCGCATTCACCGTCACCGTGCCCCCGGCAACCGTCAGACTATTTACAGGGGCGCTGACGGTCACGGACCCTCCCGAGACGATTACGTCGTCGGGGATGGGGGTGTCGATCACCGGCTGGTCCCCGCCGAGGAAGGTGAGGGCATGGACTCCCGACGGAATGAGGAGCAGAGCGAGTATGATCACTGCCAGATGCTTCATGTAGCGAGGGTAGCGCGTTCTCCGAAAAAAAGGTTCGTATCGTATGCGGCAGAGCGAGGCCCAAGAGACGTCCTTCGGCAGCGGGTGCGGCGGCCGGCCGCGGCGAAACCTGGAGGAGCCTATACCGAAAGGGGACATAGCGGCTCTCTCGCCCCGCTACACCAGTTTCGCAAGGCGGCCCTTGAGCTCCGCGATCACTTCGTCCTTTCCGGGAACGTCCGATCCCTGAATGGAGCGGATGCTCTCCTCAACCGACGTGGCGATCCAGTCCTTCGGGACACCGGATGCAGCGAAGAGGTCCTGCCATTCATCGGTTCCAAACGGGATAACCCTGACTAACTTCCCGAGGATGTTCCAGTCGACGACCTTATAGTCCACTCCGGTGCTGGTATCCGCAACCTGTACCGACCGGTCTTCATTGCACCGGATGACCCGGCCGTGGACAACGTAAACGCTCACCTCACTTTTATCGGTGAAGGTGATCTGAAGTACGTCGCCCGGCTGCGGACTCTCGGGAACCATATATAGGGCGATATCGCCCGGATACAGGAGTTCCGGCTCGTATCTGTCTGCGATACCGATATACCCGGTGTCGGAGACATAGAGCCGGAGGTATTCCTGGTAGAATTTTCGGACAATCCAGTAAACCGCTCCGGGATGCGTTTCCGCCAGTTTCAGGAGGAGGTTGTGGATGGCGCTCGGGATGCTCTCCGGCCGCTCCAGCACCTCGTGCGCCAGCCTCTCGTATGCTTCTACAACCCCGGCTTCCGTCTGCGTTGCCTCTGCCATTCCAACAGCCCCGGGGCATACTATCGGTCGGAGCATAAAAGCGTTCCTTCGGGATTCCACCGGTATGCGGGTCCGGGCCTTTCCTCGCGTTTTCCTTCGCACAGGTCCGGAGAGACGAAAGGCGGTCGAGACCCGCCACCGAATGGATGCAGAAACGGCGGGAAGCGATAACTATAATACTTATATTTAGCTGTGACCATACAGTAGAGCAGAGGATATTGACATGGGTGGCATAAAGGATTCTACGTATCTTGATGTCCAGAAGGCCCTTGCCCGGCGGTTCTCCCCCGGGGAGGGGTGGCAGTTTGCATGGTATCCCGCCTCCGGCAGTGAGCAGCCGGAATGCATGCTCTCCCGTCGGGCCGCCGGCAGGATGGAGCGGGTGATCGTACACGTAAGGATGACACCCGTGGTCCCAAGGGAGGCGGTCGAGGAACTCCTGGTCCGGTGCCGGACGCTTGCCGCAGGAAACGTCAGCGTTGATAAGGCGATTCTGGTCGTACCCGGCGGGGCGAACGTCGCCGGAGTTCCCGAGGGGATCGAACTCCTGGAGCTGCCCACCTGGCAGGTCGTCGACGGCCGGATCACCTGGTCGAGGAATATCGAGCGCAGTACGTTCCTTCGGGAAGAACGTGCGAAGTGGGGTCTCGCGTAAGGTTCCCCCCCGCGCAACACATTTACAACGACATTCGGCAGACCCTCTATTGAAAGAGGGTCGCGTCGCACCTTCGGCGCTTGAACCCCCGTCAGACCATCGCGAGTGTTTCAGGGGGATAGCCGGCACAATAACGCATACGTGAGGCACCGCCCGTCCGGGCACCTGGCTCTCTTTCGCCGTGCAGGTCTTTCACCATCCGTGCGCCCCTCCTTCCCGGCCCATAACGGCTGTTTTCAGCGACGATTCGATCCAACAGTCCTGAGGATTAGCTGCGTGTCACAGAAAAGGTATATACCGGAACGTTGAGCTCTCCAGCGTGGATATCGAAATCGGTATCCCGCAGTGCGCGGGGGCCACCCATCCCTGGTTGACGACCGGATGACGCACCCCGCGTGCCCGGAGGCATGACGATCTGGGCTCTCGAACTGTAAAAACGTTGCGCTGTGCCTCCATCCCATTACACGGAGGTGAACGATGCAACCAAAAACAATCGGGGGACTGCCTGTAGTTCTGGCACTCCTCCTCACCGGTATGGCGATTGTGCCGATGGTGAGCGCACAGACGGGTATTGAACAATCGTTCGATCTGCAGACCTATCGAGCGGGAGCGCTCGAACACGTATCCGCACGGGAAGGCATCCCCATGGAGAATTTAACCCTGATAAACGAAGCCTTTGCCACGTTCCCCCTTACGGGCCGGACCTTCTGGGGGGCGAAGATACTGGACGAAAAGTCGTCCGCCGTCTACGGGGTGTATCTGGACGAAGAGGGGAAGGTCGCCGATATCGATGCCGTCAGTGAGGCCGAAGCGGCTGAGAAGAGCGAACGATATGGAAAACTGGACCCGGAACTTGCGGATCGCGTCTCGACCATGCGCTCCGACGAGAAAGTCGTTATCTGGGTCTGGCTGACGGAGCCCTCCATGGACCGGTCGCGGTTCCAGGGCAACCTGAGCGAGGAGCAGCACCAGGAGCTGCTGAGCCTGCAGAGGTCCACGTATGCCGCCCATGAAGCGCCGGTGATCGACTTCCTGAAGGCACAGGACTCAACGGTAGTCTATGCCAGTCAGTACGCCCCGGTGGTCTTCGCGGAGGTCTCGCGAGAGACGATCTAGGACCTCGGCAAGCGGCCGGATGTGGTATCGATGGACATCACCCGGGAGTATGAACCCGCACTCAGCAGCGCAGCGCCGACCGTGAAGGCGGACGTCGTCTGGGGGAGAGGGGTGACCGGCACAGGCATCAAGGTCGCGATTGTGGAAGTGCCGGAAGTTGGAACCGAGAATTCGAGGATACAGTTCTCAAACCCTTACCTGCTTGACGGCGCGTCGTATCGCCCCGATCTGCCTGTGAGTTCCCATGCAACCGCGGTAGCCGGCATCGTTGCAAGCACCCACTCAACGTACAAAGGCATCTCTTACGGGGTACCGGCGCTGCTCTCTGCAAATGCCCCCAGCGAGGACGATACCGATATCGTCGCTGCAACAGAGTGGGCGATAACGCAGGGCGCAAAAATTCTCAGTTGCAGTTTTGGGGGAGAGACATTGAGCGAACTCGATGATATGGACCAATATCTCGATCACGTCGTCTGGAGCAATCATCTGACCGTCGTTGTCGCTGCGGGCAATCCGCCCAACAGCGGCAATGTATGGTGTCCTGGACTTGCCTATAACGTCATTACCGTTGGTGCTTTTGATGATCGGGATTCATCAGCCTGGCCAGGTGATACCATGTGGCAATACTCCGGCTATAACGATCCGGAATCGCAGCACGGCGATCGGGAGAAGCCGGAGGTGGTCGCCGTAGGTACCCGGATCACATCGACAACAGACATGAGTCCATGGATTGAAAGTGCTCTTTCGGGAACAAGTTACGCCGCACCGGCAGTATCCGGCGAGGCCGCCCTGCTGATGCACCGGCAGAGCCAGCTTGCGTCCTGGCCGGAGGCCGTCAAGGCAGCCATCATGGCGGGAGCGATCCACAACATCGAGGATGCCAGCAGGTTGAGCGACCGCGACGGCGCGGGCGGGATCGACTGTTCGATTGCCGACGACACCATCGCGAACAACCGCTGGTGGGCGAATACCGTGACCTACGGCGATTTCCCGAAGACCTACGTCCTCGGCGGTCTCCCCGCCGGGAAGAAGGTCAGAGTCGTCGCCGCGTGGGACTCGCATCCGCCGGATCTGCACCCGCCTTACGACACGATCAACGACCCACTGGAATCCGATATCGATTTCGTTGTCTACGATCCGAACGGCGAGCAGGTTGAAGCCGCGGCGTCCTACGACAACAACTATGAGATCGGCCAGTTCACGACCGAGATCAGCGGGAATTACCAGGCGAGGGTTATTGTATACCGGTTCGAAGGCGCATCGGAGCGTCTCGCGCTGGCCTACAGTATCAGCGACCCCTGAACCCACTTATTTTGCACGCGCAAACGGAGAAATTACAATGAAAGTACGGATTCACGTATCCATTGCAATGATAGCCCTCATCGTCGTTCTCGCGACCGCCGGGTGCTTGGAACCGACCGGTACCGCCGTAAACACCACCACCCCGGAACCCACACCGGAACCCTGTGAGACGTGCACCGTCCCCGAGGGATTCTGCGGCCCGTCCTCGGTCTGTCCGGGGGAGCCGGTGAACGGCGTCTATGTCTTCACAGACAAGAACGTCTACCGTATCGGGGAGGTAGTGGAGTTCGGTATTGTCAACTGCGGCGATGGGCGCATAATGTTTGCTCACCCATCCCCTGGAGGATTGAAAGATGGGTCACGAACGCATCCGGGGGCATGCCGGGGAACGACACCGATGGTACATGGGAGATGATTGGCTATGTTTCAGGCTTTGTTCAAACAACGACATGGCCTCTCCATCCCGGAGAGACGGAGACGGTGCGGTGGAATACCACAGGCTGGAATACTCCGGAGTGGGGGAAAGAGGTACGGCCGGTGGACGACAACGTCACCCTTACCCCCAGGACATACCGGATACAGTACCCCTGGATCGGGATATCCCGGGCAGACCGGATACAGTACGTTGAGGGCAACCTCACCTTCACCAAGGAGTTCGAGTTTGTGTGATGGGTGAAGCGGACGGCTTCTGGCCAGTATGCAGCCCGAAGGGTCCCGTTCATCCGGAAACATGAAGATATGCGCGCAAACGGAGAAATTACAATGAAAGTACGGATTCACGTATCCATTGCAATGATAGCCCTTATCGTCGTCCTTGCCGGCGCCGGGTGCCTCGAACCGGCCGATACCGCCGTAAACGCCACCCCGGAGCCCACACCGGAGCCCTGCGAGACCTGCACCGTCCCCGAGGACTTCTGCGGACCGCCCGGGGTATGCCCGGGGGAGCCGGTGAACGGCGTCTACGTCTTCACGGACAGGAACGTCTATCATATTGGGGAGGTGGTGGAGCTTGGCATCGTCAACTGTGGCGATGAGCCGGTGGAGTTCGGCAGCCCACGCCCATGGTGGATTGATAAATGGGTCGCGAACGCATCCGGATGCATGCCAGGCAAGTGCACCAGCGGTGCATGGGAGCCCATCGCCGATGCAGGATATACCCCGGCCGTGATATGCTTCCTCAACCCCGGAGAGAACTGGACAGTGCAGTGGAATACGACAAACTGGTGGGATACCGCAGAAGCGAGTGGAAGTCCTGTATGTCCATATGATATTCGGATTCACGACGATCCCCTTACTCCCGCGATATACCGGGTGCGGTATGAGCCCAACTTCACCAAAGAGTTCGAGTTCGTGTGACGCGGAATAACTCCGGCCACCGGAATCGGGGGTCCTCGCGCCGTATTCCGGCTGTCGGGATCGCCGGGGTTACCCGGGAACCCCGGGCCTGCACCGGTGTTTCCCGACCGTGGTCTGGCGCCGGGAGGCACGCGGGTTCATTCGCATGCCGATCACTGATACCGGCTTAAGATCTCGTCGGCCTCTTGCCGGGTCATATTGCCAGCCCTTACCTCTGCCTCGCAATAAGGGCGAACCTGGGCGAGCAATTCTTCTTCGGTGTCATAGGGGCCGAAAAGAACCTCTTTGCCTTCGTCGTTTACGATACAAACCCCATATGATGTAGCTATGTCTCCCTGATAGTACGACATCACGATCTCGTCGCTTCCATCCACTGTTTTGGACAGTTTCATACCGTTTTTAATATCCTCCAACGTTCCCTCGTACATCTTAACGGTCTTATCTACCTTTTCCTGCGTCCAGACATACCAGCCGTCCGTTGGATTCCAGCCTTTTCCCCCAATTATGCTCTGCAACTGGATTTTCTCATTATCCAGCCATTCCTTATATTCGTCGTAAGTCCACCATTCGACCTCGGGCGTCGGATAAGCCCTAGCATAGTCTTCCTCGCTCATCCATGTTCTTCCATTATCCATGCTGATGACAACGTTTCCCGTATCCTCATCAAGCCGGGAGAGAAGCATGCCCGCCGCGGTACTCACACCTACATCCCCGTGGGTCGTATTCTCATCCCGATTCTTTTCATCGATCATTGCCGACGTCGCAAATGCCGTTGCGGTACCGACAACCAGTGCGAGCGCCAGAACAATACCGATAGTCGTCGTTCTCTTCGTTTTCATAATAGCCACGATCCTTTCTTCGATTGCAATTTTTCCGAACCCGTTGCAGAACGGGTTCAGCCTGCTCTTCTTCTCCTCCATGCCGATCAGGGCACGGGCATACGCGGACTTTGTCGCCTCCCCGAACGTCCGCACGACCGCCTCGTCGCAGGCGAGTTCGATATCGCGGTTCGCGAGGACGTACATCACCCAGACCAGGGGGTTGAACCAGTGGACACAGAGCGCAGCCGCGAGCAGCCACTTCGCCAGCGCATCGAACCGCCGGACGTGCGTATACTCGTGGGCAAGGACGTATCCCAGCTGCTCTTCGTCGGCATACTCCGTCGTCTTCGGCAGCAGCACCACCGGCCTGACAAACCCATAGGTCAGCGGCGCGGAGATGGTGTCCAGCTGCCTGATCCGCACGGACCGCCGCAACGGGTGTTCCCGCTGCCACAGGGTCACGAAGTCGTTTGCGACCGGCAGTGCCGTCCGGTACTCGCGGAGGCAGCGCACGTGCGTGACGGCGAAGAACAGGGCGCAGATAAGCACACCCGACAGCCAGACCAGCATCACCGGGGAGACGGCCAGGGCGGACGATGCCGCCGGGGCAGGCGTTCCGACAGCGGAGACGATACTGCCGCCGGTTGAGATTGAAGTGCCGACCGGTTCCGTAACCATATCCCTCACCCGGTCGAGCAGCGTGTAGACGCTGAACCGCGATGGGACCGAGAACGGAACGAGCAGACGGCAGACCACGATCCCCCACAATGCGAGAAACGTGACTTTCGGCACCCGGTGAAGGAAGAGCGCCCGGATCGCCACGACCGCCAGGATGAGGAGAGAGACGGAGAGGGTCATATCCACGATCGACACAGTCGTCACCTCATTCCAGACTCTCGACAAGCCGCTTCAGACGTTCAATCTCTTCGGGAGAGAGGTTCCTGCGCCCGAGAATCGAAGCGACAAGCTGGTCGGCGGCACCGTCGTAGAGTTTATTGATCAGTTCGGTGGTCTCGAACTCCCGGGCCTGCTCCCGCGTGATCAGCGGGCGGCAGACAAAGTTCGGGTCGCGCCGCTCGATAGCTCCTTTGTCAAGGCACTTCTTGATGACGGTGTAGGTGGTGGTCTTGCTCCAGCCCACCTGCTCCTTGAGGTCCTCGGCAATCCGCTTCGCGGTGGTGTCCCCCTCCCGCCAGAGAACGTCCATCACTCTCAGTTCGGAATCGAATAACTTGATCGCCATCTGCGTACACTCCTTCGGAGGGGCAGTGAGCCCCGGCAATAGAATGTTACATTATATTCTACTGCAATAGAATGGATACGCAAGAAACTATTTAATGATTCCGGAGGCTCGCAACCGAGCCACGAAAAAGCCGGGGCGAACAAGAGAAGGTGGGCATCTGCTCCGGCCGGGCGGGTCGCGCCACCACCGGGGCGCCCCTGGACGGTCACATTCCGAAATCGAAGAGCGTCGTCCGCGACGGATCGACGTCGTGCCAGTCCCACCCCAGCGGCTCGATGATCCGTGAGATCGGCCCCTTGAGCGTCTTCTCAAGCATCGTCTCCCAGTCGACGACGAACTCCGGCGGCACCTGGTCGGCGTACTCGAAGCAGACCACATCCGTCCGCGGGTACTTCGCCGTGACGGTCCTTATGTAGACGCGCTTGGGTTTGCTGCCCCGCTTGAAATCGGTGCCGAGATACTTGTTCGAGTACTTGGCGCCGCGGATATGGGCGTCGTCGTTCTCGTAACTCTCCAGGCTCTTTCCGATCCCCCCGGGAATGCCTGCCTCGTCGAGGGAATACTCCCCGCGGCGGTACTTCCTGATGACGTCGCGCAGGTATCCCTGCACGTCCTCGAACGCGTCCCCGCGGAGGATCATCTCGATGACGTCGCGCTGCACCTCCCGCGTGATCTGCGGCGAATCGCTCCGCCGGATCTCGAACCCGACGACATCGACCTCGTCGACGTCCTTGCCCTCCTTCCAGACAAGGTGCCCGGCGTAGCGCTTCTTCTTGCCGGCCTGGAAGAAGCGGCTGTAGACCTTCTCGAACTTGATGGAGAAGTAGTGCCTGTCGGCGTTGAGTTCGGTCTTCGCGAAATCGCCGTAACTCGCGTTCAGCCGGGCTTCAATCGCCCTCGCCCGCTCAATGGTCTCCGAAAGGTCCCCCGGCGGAACCTCGACCATACAGGAATCGGTATCGCCGTAGAGGACCTGATAGCCAAGACCGGTGATGACGTCGCGGGTGTGCCTGATGATCGCCCGGCCGACCGAGGTGACGGCCGACCCGATCTCGCGGTCGTAGAGCCTGAACCGGGTGTAGCCCGAGACCCCGTAGTAAGAGTTCATGATCACCTTCAGGACGTTCTGCTGGAGGTCGTAGAGGACGTACTCCGGCGACCCGAAGGGGTACTGATTGCGCAGGCGCTTGCGCTCGTCCCGCTCCTCGAGAAGTTCGGCGATGATGCTCCTCGTTAACCCGTCCGGTTCCCGGGAGAACCGGACGCCGTTTGGAGCACGCAGCTCGCCCTCCGGGTTCTTCGTCTCGGGCGAGGCGTTGATCGTCATCATCGCCATCGGGTAGAGCGATTTCAGGTCGAGGACCACCACGTTCTCCCGGAGGCCGGTGGCGGGCTCGAAGACGGTCGCCCCCTCAAACTCGTCCCCGGCGGCGAGCCCCTTCGAGGGGAGGACGAACCTGCCCGACGCCTTCCGCAGGACATAGATATCGATGACGTTTGACGAGTTCAGCGTCCGGTCGAGCGGACACCCGACGTACCGGGAGATCTCCCGGTAGAACTCAATGATATTGTCCTTTTTATCGATCCCGACACAGAGTTCGACGTCCCGGCAGTTATACTCCACAAGCCGCGCCGGGTCGGACCGCCAGAGCGAGGTGACCGTTCCGCTATAGCGGACCTTCGTCACTCCGAGTTCCTCGTCGGCAACCGCATCGAGCCGGTAGGACTCCTTCTGGGCCTGGTGCATCTTCCGGTAGGCGGAGAGAAGGTCGAAGATTGCCCTGCCCCGGACGGCGTCCCGCGCGGTCTGTCCGGGGAGACGCGCGAGGTCCTCGGCCCGGAGGCCGAGCGTCGCCATCCGTTTCAGGATGTAGGGGATATCGAACTCCACGAAGTTCCAGCCCGAGAGGATGTCCGGGTCGCGCTTCCGGACGTAGTCGACGAGCCCCCGGAGCATCGAGACCTCGTCGGGATACCGGACGACCCGGTGCCGCCCATTGACACAGAGGTCCGGGACATCGCCCTGCACCCCGCCGGGCTGCCAGAGGAGGGTCACATAGTCCTCGTCGAAAGAATCCCAGCAGGTAACGCAGATTATCGGGTCCCGTTCGGGCTCGGGGAACCCCTGCTCGTCCACGCACTCGATATCCATGATGCAGGTGCGCGCGGGGGCTACGACATCGGACGGCGCGAGTTCGCGGTAGTCGACCACGGAGGTTCCGGCAGGGATCTCCACGCCGGCGGAAAGACCGCAGTCGATCATGAAACGGGTGGCAAACGGGATATCGGCCTCGTAGTGCTCCCGAAACAGGCTACGGGTGTCACGGACATCGCTGGGGCGCCGGGTGTAGAGGCGCCGGAGCAGCTCGCCGCGGATGGAGCGGTAGGTCGTCCCGGGCTCCACTTCAACTCCCTCTGGGGGTCGACGCTTCTCCACCTCGTCGGCGGGCACGTAGAAGTAGGGCCGAAAGCCGGTTACATCGACCTGGACGGCTTTTCCGGAAGCGTCCCGGCCGAAGATGTGGATGATCGGGGTCTCAGCGCCGACGCTGTATTCAACCTGGTGAATGCCGATCCGGGCCCTGCTGAAATCGTCCAGGGTCGACGGAACGCTCATACGGGACTCCGACACCTGATCAGACATCGAATCTCCTGCAGAGAGTCTGCACGAACGCCCCCGCTTCCGCCATCTTCGCACCCTCCCACGGGTCCAGATCCCACTCCTCGATGCCGAGGATACCCTCGCGGCCGATCCGGGCGGGAACCCCGAGCGAGCAGTTGGATAGGCCGTATTCGCCGTCGAGCACACATGAGCAGGGGAGGACCTCGCGCCGGTCGTCGAGGATTGTGCGTATCAGCATGGCGATGTGGTATGCGGGGCCAAAGACCGTGCCGCCTTTGCCGCGGATCACCTCCATGCTCGCCCCCCGCATCCGGGAGAGGATCGCCTCCCGCTCCCCGACACCGGGATCGGCGCCGGTCTTCGAGAAGAGCGGCACCTGGTGATCGCCGTGCTCGCCGAGCACCCAGGCGGGCCCGGAAATCCCGGCCTCTTTGAGGAAACGGGCAAACCGTGCGCTGTCGAGCTGGCCGCCAAAGCCGATGCACCGCCGCCGGTCGATACCCAGCATCTTCCAGAGGCCGTAGTTGTTTGCGTCCATCGGGTTCGTGACGGTGATGACGACCCCGGAAAATCCCTGCAGGTGCCTGCTGCAGCGCTCCACCACCGGGACATTGGCCTCGAGGAGGTCGGCCCGGGTCTTGATAGCGGGCGTCCTCGGGGTGCCCGCTGCAAAGACGAAGATATCGGCATCCCGCATCGCCGCCATCTCTGTTGAGATCGCGACGTCGAGGCCCGTGTGCTGCAGGTCGAGCACCTGTGCCCGGAGGAGGGGCTCGTACACGTCGTAGACGACGATCTCGTCGACGAGACCGAGCGCGGCGGAGAGAAACGCCGCTTCGCCTCCCACCTTTCCTACCCCTAAAATTGCGAGCGAGGTCATAGTATCGGTCCTGTACATTCAGATAACGGCAAACGATTCTGCGCGCGTGAAAGCACCCTGCTATACGGAAAATAACGATCCAACAGGGAAGTAAGGTCTCTCACCGCCGCCCATACCGGTTACCCGGGCTCCGGAGAGCGGAGCGTATTCATTCCTTATTATACCTTGGCGCGAGAGTATAATAATACCTCACTCCTACCTTTTTTCAATGGTTACGCTTTATCCTGGCCCCATCAAGGTCGGCGGCGTCCGGTTGAAGAACCACCTTCTGCTGGCGGCCGGCATCCTCGGAACCACCGGGGCGTCGCTCGCCCGCGTCCTCGCGAACGGTGCGGGGGGTGTGGTCACGAAATCCATCGGCCCGGGCCCAAACCCGGGCCATCCCGGACCCTGCCTGGTTGTCGTCGACGGCGGTATCATCAACGCCATGGGCCTGCCGAACCCCTCCGCCGCGTTCGCGGACGAGCTGGCCGTTCTCGCGGGCGAACCGGTGATCGTGAGCATCTTCGGAGGGACCCCCGAAGAGTTCCGGACGGTCGCCGGATGGTTCTCCGGTAAGGCGTCCGGGTTCGAGTTGAACCTCTCCTGTCCGCATGCGGCGGGCTACGGAGCCGCGATCGGAAGCGACCCGGCTCTCGTGGAGGAGTGTACGAAGGCGGTGACCGCTCTCGGGGTCCCGACCTGGGTGAAACTCACCCCGAACGTCGCTGACATCGGGGGGATCGGAGCGGCTGCGGAACGCGGCGGAGCGGATGCGGTCGTTGCGGTCAACACGGTAAAGGCGATGCGGATCTCGACGGCGCTCCGCCGGCCGGTGCTCGGGAACCGCTTCGGCGGGCTCTCCGGGGAGGCTATCTTTCCCATCGCCGTCCGGTGCGTCTACGACCTTTATGAGGCGTGTTCCATCCCGGTTATCGGGTGCGGCGGTGTCTCGACCGCCGATAACGTCGTCGAGATGATGATGGCGGGAGCAAGCGCCGTCGAGATCGGGAGCGCGGTCGTCGACGATATCGGCATCTTCTCGACGATAGCAAACGACCTCTACAGCCACGACGGCATCGATGCACGCGAGATCGTGGGGTGCGCCCATGGATGAGCAGATGCCCGTTGGGGTTACGATACAAAAAATCGTAGAGGAGACGCCGTCGGTCAGGACGTTCGTCTTCGACCGCGAGATCGCCGCCCGCCCGGGGCAGTTCGTGATGGTCTGGGTGCCGGGCGTGGACGAAATCCCGATGGCCCTCTCCTCCCCGTCCGCGATCACCGTCCAGAAAGTGGGGGATGCGACCGCCGCCCTCTTTGCGATGCACGAGGGCGACCGGATCGGGATCAGGGGTCCGTACGGAAACGGTTTTACGGTCTCCGGGAGGACGCTCGCCATAGCAGGCGGCGTCGGTGCCTCCCCGCTGCTGCCGCTTGTTGCGGCCGGGCAGGTGGATACGTTCCTCCTCGGCGCACGGACCGCAGCAGAACTCCTTTTCGCCGGCCGGATACGGGAAGCGGCGACGCTGATGGTCGCGACCGACGACGGCACCGCCGGTCACCATGGGTTCGTGACCGAGCTCGTGTCACGGATCGACCTTGCCGACTTCAGCCACATCTGTGTCTGCGGGCCGGAGATCATGATGGCTGCGGTGCTCGCCGCCCTCGACCGGGAAGGTTGTGCGGAGCGGGGACAGTTCTCCCTCCACCGCTACATGAAGTGCGGGATCGGCCTCTGCGGCTCGTGCTGCACCGACCCGCACGGCCTGCGGGTCTGCAGGGACGGCCCCGTCTTTTCCGGCGACGCCCTGATCGAGAGCGAGTTCGGACACTACACGCGCGACGCGAGCGGGAGCAGGCACAGGGTCTAAGTGCCCCCCGCGCGGGCATCAGGCAAGGAAGTCTTCCTGGGGCTTAAAGAGGAGGGCTACGATGTTCTCCAGCCACCCGGCCACCTGGGAGGTGAGCGGGGCCCCTTCATCCCGGGCTGAAGCATTCACTCCGGCCGTAGCCGTACCGTTGTCCGGGGGGGGTAGGCGAGCGGGCGTGTCGCTCGCCGTCTGGTTTTGGGGTCCGGTCTCGTTCGCCGCAACCTCTACCGGCTCCCTGCCCTCAAGCAGGGACGCATCGTCGGTGAAGAGACGGATGAACCGATCGCCGTCGCCGCCACCGACGACAAGGAACGAGCCGTCGGGAGTCACGGCAAGAGACTCGGCACGACCGCTGAGGGCGATCTTCTGGAGTTCCGCGCCCGTCCAGTCGAGGACATAGACGGTCCTGCCGGATGCGGCGAAGATCTCATCGGCCTCGTTTGTCAGGGCTACCGCGATGATAGCATCTTTTGTGGGATATTTCCAGAGGTGCTCACCCTCCCCTGTGGAGAGGTAGACGCAGCGGTCGTAGGACCCGGCCGCCACGAACCGCGCATCGGGGGTGAGAGCCACGCTCTTCACGAGATTGCCGGTCCCGTAACTCCAGGATTCCCCCTCCCGGCTGTTCAGGTAGTAGACTCCCTGGTCGTCACAGCCAACGGCAATCTTACGGCCGTTTTCCGAGATTGCAATACCGTAACCATCGGTCCCCATATCGTAATCCCAGAGTTGTTTCTTGTCCAGGTCGAAGATATAGACCGCACCGTTATCGCACCCTGCGGCAATATAGGTGCCGTTCGACGAAAGCGCCACGCTCCGGTAGATAAAAGTCGTCTTCTCGGTCCAGAGCAGGCTTCCGTTCCCGTCATAGAGATAGAGTTTGTCTGCGGCGACACCGATGTAGGACCCTTCGGGAGATATCCCCACGCCGTTTACCCGGGAACCGACGAGGATCTTCCAGAGGACGTTCCCCTGCCGGTCCAGGAGGTATATCCCCGAACCCGCACCGGCAACAATCCTGGAGCCGTCCTGGGTGATAGCCACGGACCGGACGGCATCATTGACCCCCACTCCCCAGAGGGGAGCATAGTCCTCTTCCGCGCCTGCGGCGACACCGCACAGGGCCACCGATAGACAGCAGAGCAGAAGGAGCGGCGTCAGGAACCTGCCGACCTCGCGGCTGCGGGTCCTCGAACCGGAACGCATTGCCCATGTAATCCCGGAACCGCCCGGGCGCCCGGCGGTAGAGCGGGTCAAAGCCACTTCCCCAAATGACATCGGGCCCAGACTAGAGAGAGAGAGCATATATATTTTTCGGGGAAGCGTACCGGCCCGACGCCCCGGAGGTCTCCGCCGGTTCCCGCCCTGCTCCAATCCGGAGCAGCCCGGGGTTGCCGGGGCGCACGAATTACCCTGAGAATAGTTAGTGGAAAAAAGGGCTCCAGGAAGCGACACGGGCTCACGCGAAGAAGACGTGCCCCGAGGGAGAAGGAGTTTTTGCATACCGCCGGCGCATGAGCCGGGTGCGGACGCCGGCTAATCCCTGCTACCCGGATACATCGTCCCGGCCCTGCTCCGCCGACGGGTCGATCGTCTCCAGGTCTTCCAGGTTGTTGATGTTCGTAAACGTCAGCAGGTCCGGGTCGATCTTGCGGATCTCCTCCATGTGCACGTATCGGGTATTGAGACTCCTCACCATTGCGCGGAGCGAGAGCGACTCATGCTCCTCCAGGTACCCGATCAATGCGCCCGTCCGGTAAACCGCGTGAAGCGGCTCGAGCATATCGGCGTTCCAGCACGGAATGGCAGCATCGTAGCCGACAGCGGCGTCAAAGAGCATCGTCACCACCCGTGGATTGACGCAGGGCATATCGCACGCAACAACGAAGACATACTCGCCGTGCACCGCAAACGCCCCCGCGTGCAGACCGCCGATGGGTCCAAGGTCTTTGCGGATATCCGGTATGCACCGGATATTCTCGAGATGACAGAATCGTTCGCACTGCCCGGGGTCCCGTGCGACCGCCACGATCTCGTCCACCACTTCCTGCAGGGTCTCGATGAGCCGGTCGATGAACGTCCTGCCCCGGAAGGTAAAGAAGTACTTCTCCCGTCCGCCGGCACGCCGTGCCGCTCCACCAACAAGAACAATCGCAGACCGCATATTCCTCCCTTTCCGGCCGTCAGAGCCGTTCCCGAAAGTGGATCAATTCCGTGATGCAGGTGTTATACGGTGCGTCGATCCCATGTTTCCGGGCGAGGGCCGCGACCGCGCCGTTCATGAAGTCGATCTCGGTTTTTCGCCCGAGAGCGAGGTCCTGGAGCATCGACGAGTGGTGGGCGGCCGTCGCCGGGATCTGCCCGGTTCGGAGGTAATCCAGGTACGCCTCCGGCGCCTCCCAGGGAAGGGCGACACCCTCGGCCTCCGCCACCCGGTAAGCCTCCCGGACGATTGCGGTGACGATCGCCCAGGCATGCGGGTCGGTGAGCGCGCCGTAGGGAACGTTCATGACGGCGCCGAGCGGGTTTAACGCACAGTTATAAAGGGTTTTACTCCAGATATCGGTCCGAACCGTAGCGGTCGCCTCCGCACGGATACCGGCCCGCCGGAGGAGGGCCGCAAGAGACTCAACCGCGTCGTTCGTGCCGGACGGGTAGCGCCCCAGTTTCATGGGCGCCGCCTCCACCGAGACATGGACCGATGCGTCGTCCTGCCACTCGAACCCGGTGATGATCATGGCGCCGATGGTCCGGTCGGTGAAGGTCCCGATGATCTCCTCGTTCCCGATGCCGTTCTGAAGGCTCACCACCGGCCGGCCTCTGATGGAATCTGCGAACTGACGGCAGATCTCCCCGGTATCGGTAGACTTTGCGGTAATGATATAGTAATCGGCATCCTGCCACATCTCGGGGAGGTCCTCGGAGCAGCTGAAACGGTATGCCCCCTCCCCCCAGATTCCGGTCATCAGGAAACCCCGTTTCCGTATCGCGTCCGCATGCCGCTTTCGGGCAACGGCATGAACGTCCGCGACGCGGGATAATTTTGCGGCGACGGTCAGGCCGACCGCCCCCGCACCCAGGACCACGATCTTCATTGGACTCGGGTGTAC
This sequence comes from Methanoculleus sp. UBA291, assembly GCF_002499755.1. Taxonomy (NCBI): domain Archaea; kingdom Methanobacteriati; phylum Methanobacteriota; class Methanomicrobia; order Methanomicrobiales; family Methanomicrobiaceae; genus Methanoculleus; species Methanoculleus sp. UBA291. The sequence goes on from NZ_DANC01000052.1 coordinate 94,256, forward strand.
TATATGCGGAGTTACCTGTTAACTCCTCCCACTCTCTCCCGGCGCTCAATGGCGAGCAGGGCCTCTTTGATCGTCACGTCCGGGGAGAACCCCCCGAGCCCGGTCTTTGCAACGACACGGTGGCAGGGCACCACAAGCGGGGTCGGATTTTTCGCCATCGCCGATCCGACCGCACGGGGCGCGGTCCCGACGCGCCGGGCGATCTCGCCGTAGGTGACGGTCTCCCCGCGGGGAACCGCACGAACCGCACGGTAGATCCTCGCAAAGGTTGAGTCCCCCTCGGTTGCGATGCTCCGGAATGAGGAGAGGTCGGCCGGCCGCCCGGCACAGTAGCGCACGACCTCATCGGGGACCGGACCGGGAAGGCCCGTGCGAGCGAACCGTACCCGATAGACGAGGTCGTCCTGCCACGTCACGTGGACATACCAGAGGCCGAATCGGCACGATCCGGTCAGGATCGCCATCTGCCGGCCTCCTTTCGGAAGAGGTCGAGGGTGCACGCCGCCATCTCCTCCTGCATCCACGGCGGCAGCCCGGCATGAACCCGGGGTTCCAGGAACCGCCGGTCCCCGAGAACGAGCATCCCCCGATCCTCGGGCGTCCGGAGCACTCTCCCGAGCGCCTGCAGGGCACGGTTGACCGCCGGAAGGGTGTAACTGATGAACTCTCCCTCATCGCCGAACTTCATCCTGAAGTAGTCGATCACCATCCGGCGGACGCGGTTGAACGGCGCGAGCGGGAGACCGATAACGAGTGCTCCCGCGAGCATCTCGCCCCGGTAGTCCAGTCCCTCGCTCCACTTGCCGCCGCAGACCGCAAAGAGGGTGCCGGAGCGGCCCGTCCCGGGAAGGGCCATGAACTCACGAAGCATCGCGGCTGAGGCCGTAGCATCCTTGGACTCAACGTAGATCTGTTTCCTTTTGATCCGGGGGGTGCACCACTCCGCAAAGGTGTTCAAGAGGTCATAGGAGGGGAAGTAGATTGCAAGGTTCCCCGGGAGGGCGGCAAACGTGGTGATGTAGTCCTCGACCCGCGCAAGGTTCTCTCTGTCCCGGCGCATCGAGTAAGCGGTGGTGATATCGTTTGCGCAGAGGATGCGGCGGTTTTCCGGGGGAAAAGCGTTCGGAAGCGAGATCGCGGTGACGGGGAGATCGCCGAAGTAGTAGCGGCGGTAACTCTCGATGGGAGAGAGTGTCCCGGAGATCATCACGGAGCAGGCGTGCGCCTGGGCGATATCCTGAAGTTTGGTACTCGGGTCGATATTTCTCACCTCAAGCGCCACCGTGCCGTCGTCCTCCTTCCGGTAGACCGTGAGGTACGCCGGGTCGGCCGCGGACCGGAAGATCCGGTAGAAGAACTCGGTCAGCCGCTCAATCGCGCTCTCCCGGAATTCGCCCGCCTGCATGTTCTTCTCGCGGATCCCCTCGCTGATCTTGAGGAGGTCGTCCACGACCTCCTCCACGCTCCGGTAGAGCGTGCCCGAGAGGATCATCCGCTGGAAGATGGCGGGGTCGAACCAGTCCTCAACCTCGTGCGAGGCTTTGAGCGCATCCATGAACCGGGTGATCTGCGGCAGGATCTGGCTGACGGCGTCCGCCTGGTGCTGGGACCGCCGGCGCCCGGAAAGTTCGTGCCCGGCCTGGACGATGTCGCGCTCCTCGATCATCACGCTCTCGATGCTCTGGACGACATCGCCGCAGTTATGCGCCTCGTCGATGAGCAGCAGGGTGTCGTGCCCCTCGATCCCGAGCGAGAGGTAGAGTTGCTCCCGGATGACGTCGTCAAAGAGGTGGTAGAAGTTCACGAGGACCACGTCGGCGTCCCGGGCGGCGTGCATCATCGTCTCGTAGGGGCAGATGTCGCCGCAGAACCCGGCGAGCTGGTCGGGCCAGATCAACTCGGTGCTCACCCGCTCGGCCCGGACGCGCAGGGCTGCCGACGGGATCATCTTCAATCCCGCGTCCTCGGGCTCCACAAACGATTTGCCGTGAATGAAGTAGGGGCAGATGAGCGGGTGGTCCGGGTCCATCTTCCGGATCTGCTGCTTTATCTGGCGGTCGTTTGCCGGGACGAGCGATCCCTTCTGCGCCCGTTCCCGTATCAGCGCCGTCGAGAAGGCCTTGACACCCTCGCACCGCCGGTAGATATCTCCCTCCCCGCCGAGCGGGCACATGCTGGACTTGCCAATGAGGTAGGCGAACCTGAGATCGCCGCGCTTCTCCCGGATGAGTTCAAGCTCGCGCATGAACGTGGAGAGCTGGCTGATGGTGCGGACAGCGACGAGCACTTTGCGTCCCCGGCTCTCGGCAAGGAGCGCGGAGACCACGCTCGATTTGCCGCTCCCGGTCGGCGCATCGATCATGACAATACCGCCGTCGCGCGCGACAGATGCGGCCGCTTCAAGCATCTCCCGCTGGTGGGGCCTGTACTCCCGGTAAGGGAACCAGTCGTCGAGGGTATCCATTGCATTATACGTCGACGGCCGATCCCAATGTAGTTTGGGTGCCCGGAGCGAAAGTGAAGGAAGGGCCGCACGACGCCGTGCCGGAAAAAAGTGAGAGCCCCTGCCGGGATCTGCGGGACGAAGATGCGCATCTGGCCTGCGGGAGCGTCAACGCCGCACGACGCCGTCCCGGAGCGTCCGTTCCCGGAACCATTATATACAACGACGCTCACCGCTCCTAGGTGATGATGCTATGGCATTCAAGGCAGAGGTCATTGGAAATATAGCGGCCCTTATCACGGCCGCATTCGGCCTGGTCGCCGCTCTCGCGTGGAACGAAGCCATCCAGGAGCTCTTCAGGATCATCTTCGGAGATCAGAGTTCGCTTGTCGCAATGATGGCGTATGCCATCGTCGTGACGATCATCGCGGTGCTCGCGACGATCTGGATCGGCCGCGCCGCAGCAAGGGCAAAGGGCGAGGAAGAGACGGTAAGAAGATAATATCCGGACGTTCCCCGGGTGAAAGGATGATCGGAGGCGGAAAAATCCGCACCCGGACTTTCGCCGGATGCGGATGTGCGGTACCGGGGAGAATGAGACGGGAAACCCCTGCTGTCACTTCGGGTCGGGAACAAATACTGCGAGCAGCGCGATATCCTCCTTATCAGCGGCGACGGCGTGCCTGACACCGGGCGGCGTGGTGAAGGAGTCTCCGGGCTTGAAGGATATCTCCCTCCCGTCGAGGATCATCTTCCCATAACCGTCCAGGATGGTGTTCCACTCCCATTGACTCTCGTGGAGATGGTCGGGAACCTCACAGCCTTTCCGCACCCTGACGAGGTGGGAAGAGAATAACCCCTTCGTATCCGTTCCCGGCGCAAGGTCCGCCAGAGCGACACCGGTCCACGCCGGATTAGAGTTCCACACGGGTCGTCTGCCCGCTCTCTCTGCAGGGAAGAAGGCGAGCCCCTCCTCCATGAGCCGGACAATGTTCTGGTCTTCCATCGTTTTTCGCCAAAAAAAAGGGACGTTTCAGGAAAATCTGGTTCAATCCCTGACGGCAGGAATGATCTCCTTGAAGATATCGATGCCTGCGTTCACGTTCGGGCTGGAGTTCCCGAGGCAGAAGTGGTTGATGCCTGCATCCTTGAACCGCTCGATCTCCTTAATCATCTCTTCGGCGTTTGTGGCGCACATGTAGTTTTCCTTGATGGTATTGGAGTGGACAAGGTTCGCGTGGAGCTGGACCTCCTTCGGATCGTAGACCTTGTATTTGAACATCGAGGGGACGAGGCACCCAGCCCAGAACCGGTTGCCCTCGACCGCTTTGTCGTAGTCGGTGTCGACGGAGTACCAGATCAGCATGGCGTGCTCCATCTTGCTCGGATCTTTCCCGGCTTCCCTCGCACCTTCCTCAAATTTGGGGATGGTGACGTTCTTGAGGACCGAGGGGGCGGCTGCAACGGTCATGAGGTGGTCGCCGTACATGCCGGCGAGTTTTGCGCCCTTGGGTCCGAGGCCGCTGAAGTAGAGCGGAACCTCATCCGTGGGCTTGGTGTACATGAACGCCTTGTCGAGCGTGAAGTAATTGCCTTTGAAGGTGACGGGTTCCTTGCTCTCCCAGAGTTTCCGCATCACTTCAATGGCTTCGACGGTCATGTCCTGCCGCTCGGCAACGCTCGGCCATTTTCCGGTGACCGGAACCTCGTTCATCGCCTCACCGGCGCCCACGGCGACCCCGACCCGCCCGGGGTACATCGCCCGGAGGGTGGCGAACGTCTGCGCGACGATTGCCGGGTTGTACCGCAGAATCGGACAGGTGATGCACGTCGAGAAGAACGCTTTCTTGGTGGCCTGGAGCGCCGCACCCATCCAGGCCCAGGCCTGCGCAGACTGCGCGTTCTCGTGGTACCAGGGGTGGAAGTGATCATCGGCCCAGATCGAGTCGAAACCCACCTTTTCTGCTCTGATTGCCTGTTCAAGCGCATCCGTCGGAGAATACTGCTCCAGAGATGCAAAATAACCGATTTGTGTCTTCATACTGACCTCCTGACAATCGGCAAAGATACCTATCGGGGGCAGATCTACCCAAATCTTGATACGTCACCAGCGCCAACAAAAGCACTGGTACGGTGGCTGAGGCTCGCACATCAATCCCACTTATTTGTGGCGGGCCGCAGCTGTCCTACCCCGTAGATGGTTTCTTCCGGTTTGTCATGTGCGGACTAAGTGTCCACAGCATGGATTGTGGTTGTGACTACAGATATAACTGTCGTTTATTGATCAGCAATACTGAGGTAACGATGGCAGATATTCAGTAATACCATAACTCTGCATGTGTCTCCTCCGCAGGAGAGATACCTATTCTTAGAGAATATCTGAATCAAAGCGCAGATTGCAGGAGTTTAATCAGAGACACGTTGAAACCGGAGACCGTACTCCCGGAGCAGGGGAAACGCTACGTTCAACACTAAAGATAGATATTCGTTTCTGAAGGGTCCGTCTCCTGCGCCACATGAGCTTCGCATGCCCGGAACGGCGCTTCAGCCTCCTCGCGGACAGCATCCGAGACGCCGATCATAAACGATGCTATCTCTCCGGAGGGCAACTTGAAGATAGAGTGCCAGGTCCACGGAGAGGAACGCTCCTTTCGGTACTGGAGAGGAGGCAGGAACTCGGGCTTTTCGGTCTCCAGGACGCGGGTCAAGAAGAGCGACCGGTACCGGGTTTCCTTGAAGGCCAGGTGCTCTGTTGTGACATCCTGTGGTTCGTGCTGTCCTCGGCATGCTGCATATCGGAGAGATAGGTCCGGACTGCCGGACTCTCTTGCTATTCCGCATGACGGTCGGGTCTGAGAATCAACCGGGGCGGGACGATGTCGCCACAACGAGCGATATCCCGCTCATCGCCCGGATCTCAGAGGACCCGGCTATCGGGGAGGCGGACCTCGCGGAGGTGCCGATCGTCGGAATACCAGAGAAAATCCCGGCGCCGCCCCGGTGCGGGACTTCGCCGGTGGATCATCGAGGAGTATGCGCGGCGGGGGAAGTGACGTTCCGCGCACCGGAACGGCGTAGCCGGCCCGGTGCAGCCATATTCTCCGGGCCCGGACAACCGGGGGAAATGAAGAATGAGTTGATCGAATTCACCGGGGCACGGGTCCACGGATACCCCGGTAGACGGTGAACCGGATGACGCCATCGCGGGGTTAATACTCCTTTATTTGAAAAAAAGAATGAGGCGGATATTGAAGGTGCCCCCGGGCACCTGACGCAGAGATGCGGTATGAAGAATGAGACGGGAAACCCCGCCATCATTTCGGATCGGGAACAAATACTGCGAGCAGTGCGGCATCCTCCTTACCGGCGGCGACGGCGTGCCTGACCCCCAGGCGGCGTGGTGAAGGCGTTTCCGGGCTTGAAGGGTACCTCCTTCCCGTCGCGGAACATCTTCTCATGACCGTCCAGGATGGCGTTCCACTCCCACTGGCCCTCGCGGAGGTGGTCGGGAACCTCACGGCCCTTACACACCCCGACGAGGTGGGAAGAGAACGACTCCTTCGTATCCGCTCCCGGCGCAAAGTCCGTCAAGGCGGCACCTGTCCACGCCGGGTTTGAGTACCACGCGGATCGTCTGCCCGCTTTTTCTGCAGAGAAGAAGGCGGCACCCCCCTCCATGAGCCGGGCAATGTTCTGGTTTTCCATCGTTTCTCCCATAAATCGGGACGGATCGGGAAAGCCCGGTTCAATCCTTGACGGCGGGGATGACCTCTTTGAAGATATCGATGCCGGCGTTCACGTCCGGGCTGGAGTTCCCGAGGCAGAAGTGGGTGATGCCTGCCGCCTTGAACCGCTCGATCTCCTTGATCATCCCTTCGGCGTCGGTTGCAATCATGAAGTTGCCCTTCATCATGTCGTGTCCAACAAGGTTTGCATGGAGTTCGACCTCTTTTGCATTGCAGACCCTGTATTTGAACATGGAAGGAACAAGGCAACCGGACCAGAAGCGCAGTGCCTCAACCGCTTTCTCATAGTCGGGGTCGACCGCGTACCAGACGAGCATGGCGCGCTCCATCTTGCTCGGGTCCTTCCCGGCCTCGCGGGCGCCTTTCTCGAAGTTCGGGATGGTGACCGTCTTCAGCACAGAGGGCTCCGCAGACACCGTCATGAGGTGGTCGCCGTATTTTCCTGCTAATTGTGCTCCCTTCGGGCCCATTCCGCTGAAGTAGAGCGGGACCTCGTCGTCGGGTTTGGTGTACAGAAACGCATTGTCGAGGGTGTAATACTTGCCCTTGAAGGAGACGGGCTCGTTGCTCTCCCAGAGTTTCCGCATCACCTCGATGGCCTCGACGGTCATGTCCTGCCGCACCGGTACGCTCGGCCACTCGCCGGTGACCGGTACCTCGTTCAGCGCTTCGCCGGCACCCACGGCAATACCGACCCGCCCGGGATACATCTGCCGGAGGGTGGCGAACGTCTGCGCGACGACTGCCGGGTTGTACCGCATGATCGGGCAGGTGATGCAGGTCGAGAAGAACGCTTTCTTGGTGGCCTGGAGTGCCGCGCCCATCCAGGCCCAGGCCTGCCCCGCCTGTGCGTTGGTGTGATACCAGGGGTGGAAGTGGTCATCTACCCAGATTGAGTCGAAACCGTCATTTTCTGCTCTGACTGCCTGT